>NZ_JBBNAM010000417.1:0-30724 GCF_037994425.1 Phyllobacterium sp. | reverse complement strand
GCCAATGGCGACCCTTTTGCAAGCGCCTCAGGGCAAAATTAGGCCGCCCTGTCGACCTTATAGTATGAGAATGCGTTATCGCGGACGCGGCGACCATCATTCTCGGTAAGCTCGGAGATGGTGTGGGCCGGGGCCTGCATCAACTGTTCCTTGGTGAACGGCACGACGTAGCCGCCTGTGCTTTCATCGTAGTTCAACAGTTTCCACGGAACAGCATGGTATTTCTCACCCATGCCCAGGAATCCGCCGAAGCCGATAACTGCGAACATGATGCCGTCGGAAGTCTTGTCCAACATGACATCTTCGATCTCGCCAATCTTGTCGTTTGCTTCGTTATACACGTTCGTGCCTACAACGCGGGTGGCGCGAATTGCTGTCGTATGTCCGGATTTTGTCGGCATAATTCTTACTCCTTCTTGGACTTGCCATGAAGGAGTAATGAGCAACACCGCGTCAGGGTTGCATAAAAAGATAATTTCTCGAGACGGAACCTTCGCCGGTCTACTTCAAGCTCTTTTGGCGATCCGGTCGAACTCGAGGAGGGTCTCGAGCAGCCGCGGCATCTGATTGATCGGCACCATATTGGGGCCATCCGACGGCGCATGGTCGGGGTCCTGATGGGTTTCGATGAAGACACCGGCAACGCCGACGGCAACGGCAGCACGCGCCAGCGTTTCGACAAATTCGCGCTGACCGCCGGAGGACCCGCCCTGCCCGCCCGGCTGCTGCACCGAATGCGTCGCGTCGAAAATTACGGGGGTGCCGATGCTGGCCATGATCGGGAGCGATCGCATGTCCGACACGAGCGTGTTGTAGCCGAAGGACGCTCCGCGCTCAGTCAACATCACGTTTGGATTGCCGCTTTCGGTAACCTTCGCCGCGACATTTTTCATATCCCAGGGTGCGAGAAACTGCCCCTTCTTGATGTTGACGACCTTGCCGGTCTTGGCTGCCGCGATCAAGAGGTCGGTCTGGCGGCACAGGAATGCGGGTATCTGCAGAATATCGACCACTTCACCAAGGATCGCGCATTGCTCTTCCGTGTGCACGTCGGTCAATGTCGGCAGTCCGAATTCCTTGCGGATGTCGGCGAAGACCGGCAGGGAGTTCTCAAGCCCGAAACCGCGCTTACCCGTCAACGATGTACGATTGGCCTTGTCAAAGCTGGACTTGTACACGAGGCCAATACCGAGCTTGCCGGTAATTTCTTTCAAGGCGCCAGCCATATCGAACGCGTGCTGGCGGCTCTCCATCTGGCAAGGTCCAGCGATAAGGGACAATTGCGAAGCGTTCGAAAACGCCACATTGCCGGCGGAAACGGTCGTGTTCGGGGTCATCAGAGGGCCTCAAATGCGATGGCAGCGCCCTGACCTGGTGCCTTGTGGACGATCAGGCGGGAGCCACTCGGTTCGAAGGGAATATCGTTGTTGCGAAGTAGGGATTCAACGGCAGAAAGGTCGCGAACACCAAGTACGAAGGCCTGCAGGCGCAAGCCGCGCTCCAGTTCCGATGCTTCAAGGCCGAAGAAGGAATGCAGCCCCTGCGGCGAGAGCACGCTCACATTGGCATTTGCCGAACGCAAATCCATGCCGAACGAGTGAGCGTTGACATCCCGTTGGTTGAGAACTTCCTGGAGCAAATATTGGAAATCCGTTGGGTTGACCTCGGATAGAATCACCTCACGCAACGCGACAGCACCATTCGCATGGGCTTGTAGCTGGGTGCGGTCGACCTTCGGCGTGTTGACGCGTTCGCAGGTAAAGAAAAAGGCATCGGGTGCACGCAGGTCCGCGGCAAACGCGAGCTTGAAACCCGCCCTGTCCTCCTTGCCGTCGGGCGTGACGAACGGGCGTGAGAAATTCAGAATTTCGCCGACAGATATGCCAGCCTCGACAAAAGCCGAATGGTCACGCTCCGCATCTTGCGATCCCATGACGAGAGCCGAAAACCCCTCATTGCCCTGACGGAACCGATAGGCCTGATCCCGCGCGACAAAGACATTGCCGCGTCTCGCCTCGGCCTCGCAGATCTCCCGCTGGCCAACAGCGAGAAACTCGAAAAAGGTATCGTCCGCCAAGTACACGCAAGCGTTTTCTGTGCCGAACGGATGTTTCCCAACTGGCGCGACCGTGAAGCCGAGGCGGCTCAAGCGTCGACGCGCAACATCGAGATCGGCGGTCGGCAGCACGAGGTGGTCGACCGGGCGTGGCGTGCGGGGTGAAAGCGTGGTCATAGCGAAGGGTATGTCTCAAAGCATTTCAAAGTCACACCCTCCACCGGTCAAACGAGCCGGCTTTGGGCCATGGCCGCATTGATGAACGACGCAAACAGTGGGTGTGGCTCAAACGGACGGGATTTCAGTTCCGGATGGTACTGGACGCCGATGAACCATGGGTGATCGGCATATTCGATCGTTTCCGGCTGGACACCGTCCGGTGACATGCCTGAAAACACGAGACCGCAATCCTCCAGCTTTTGCTTGTAGTCGATATTGACCTCATAGCGATGGCGATGGCGCTCGAAGATATCGGTTGATCCATAGATGTCGGCGATGCGTGTGCCGGACTTCAGCAAGGCCTCATAAGCGCCGAGCCGCATTGTTCCACCCAGATCGCCTGCCTTGGTGCGCTTCTCGAGCATGTTGCCCTTCAGCCATTCGGTCATGAGACCGACGACCGGTTCCTTGGTCGGGCCGAACTCCGTCGACGACGCATGGTCAACGCCGGCCAGCGAGCGCGCTGCTTCGAGCACCGCCATCTGCATGCCGAAGCAGATGCCGAAATAAGGCACCTTCCTCTCGCGGGCGAATTTCGCCGCCAGAATCTTGCCTTCCGATCCTCGCTCTCCGAATCCACCCGGAACGAGGATGCCATGGACCTTCTGCAGGTATGGCGCCGGATCTTCCTGCTCGAAGATCTCAGATTCGATCCAGTCGAGATTGACCTTTACCCTGTTGGCCATGCCGCCATGGTGCAGTGCTTCGATCAGCGATTTATATGCGTCCTTGAGTCCGGTATACTTGCCGACGATGGCAATCGTGACCTCGCCTTCCGGGTTGTGGATGCGCTGGCTGACTTCATCCCAACGCTCCATCCGCGGCTTCGGCGCGGGATCGATTCCAAATGCCGCCAGAACCTCCGAGTCGAGGCCCTCCTTGTGGTAGGCCATCGGCACGTCGTAGATCGTCTCGACATCCAGCGCCTGAATGACAGCAGAAGCACGCACATTGCAGAACAGCGACAGCTTGCGCCGTTCCGATTCCGGAATTTCGCGATCGGCGCGGATAAGCAGGATATCGGGCGCAATACCGATGGACCGCAGCTCTTTTACCGAATGCTGGGTCGGTTTGGTCTTCAGTTCACCGGCGGCCGGGATATAGGGCATCAAGGTCAAGTGAATATAGACAGCCGACCCGCGTGGAAGGTCGTTGCCGAGCTGGCGGATCGCTTCTAGGAACGGCATGGCTTCGATATCGCCGACGGTGCCGCCGATCTCGCAGAGCACGAAGTCATACTCCTCATTGCCTTCGACAATGAAATTCTTGATCTCGTCCGTCACATGCGGAATCACCTGAACCGTCGCGCCGAGATAGTCGCCCCTGCGCTCCTTTTCGATGATGTTGCGGTAGATCCGCCCAGTGGTGATATTGTCCTGCTTGTTGGCGGGACGCCCCGTAAAGCGCTCGTAGTGACCGAGATCAAGGTCAGTTTCCGCGCCATCGTCGGTCACGAACACTTCGCCGTGTTGATACGGCGACATCGTACCGGGGTCGACGTTGAGGTAAGGGTCCAGCTTGCGAATCCGTACACGGTATCCACGAGCCTGCAGAAGCGCCGCCAAAGCAGCTGCAGCGATGCCTTTTCCGAGGGAAGAAACCACGCCGCCAGTGATGAAAACATATCGGGCCATGGGCTTATCTCGTTAGTCCTTTGCGAGTGATTTGGCCACAAAAAAATTGGCGAGGTGCCGATTTTCCCGTTCCAAGAGTTATTCGTTCCAAACAAAACGGCCAGACGCGAGGTCTGGCCGTTCCAGTCAGTTCAAAGATAAAACTTATAGCACAATAACTTCCGTGCCAACGCTCACGCGATTGTAGAGATCGATGACATGGTCATTGACCATGCGGAAGCAGCCGTTCGAAGCAGAACTGCCGATGGTCCAGGGCTGGATCGTACCATGGATACGAACATGTGTGTCCTTGTTGCCCTGCGACAGATAGAGGGCGCGGGCACCGAGTGGATTGCCAGGTCCGCCATCCATACCGTTTTCGTACTTCGCATAATGGGCGGGTTCGCGTTCGATCATTTCCTTGGTCGGGATCCAGCGCGGCCACTCGCGCTTGGTCTGGATCCTGGCAGTACCTTTGAACTCCAGCCCTTCCTTGCCGACGGCAATGCCGTAGCGGCGAGCGGTGAAGGGCGATTCAACCAGGTACAGGAACTTTTCCTTCGGATTGATGACGATCGTGCCCGCCTTGTAACCGGTAAAGGGCACGTCCTGCGGCATGTATTTCGGATCGATGCCGTATTTGTTCTTGGCTTTGCCGGTCGCCGGCTTGCGCACTTCAGCGACTTCGATCGGCGCTGCGGCGGCGGCATCCGGGTTCACAACCGCTTCCGGTGCTACCGGCTCGGGCATACCGCCAGCAAAGGGGTTGAGGATCCGCTTCAGAAACGGTTCGGCGGATGCCGGGCCGGTCAAGGCCAGGACTGACATACCAATAAGTAAGGAACGACGTGAAAGCATATTTCGAAATCCCGCGTAGATTGCACAACGCCATCACGGCGTTTGCGAGGCCCCCGAGGCCAACTTTTATGGCGATAACCGAAGACCGGTTTCTTCTCAATGCAAATCGCTGTGAAGATGAGCCTGCAACGATTCTTCACACATCACGGTTGCGGAAGCGCAACACTTTATTGCGCTACCAGCGAAAGGCGTTCGAACGGTCCGCGATTACTGCGAATTCGGGACCGGATTTGCCGGCTGTGCCGGGGCCGGCGTAACTGGTGCCGTTGCGGCAGGAGCCGTCGATTCGGGCGATGCCGGTGCAGCCGCGCCGGGAGCGGCAGGTGCATCTGTCGGCGGTGTCGCGGGCTTTGACGAGGCGCCGCCCAGCTGATTAAGGATACCGCCGCTCGTCGGGGGCTGCTGACCCTGCTGTCCCGCTGGCTGCGTACCCGTCGTCTGCGGAATACGATTCAAGATGTCCGTCGGGTTTTCACTGTAGCGGGACATGATCCCCAGCGCCAGCGATGTGATGAAGAAACCAGCTGCAAGGATTGCCGTCGCACGAGTCAGCGCATTGGCAGCGCCACGTGCCGTCATGAATCCGGAACCGCCACCGATCCCGAGACCGCCACCTTCCGAGCGCTGCATAAGTACGACGCCGACGAGGGCAAGTACAATCAGAAGATGAATGACGATGACAACGGTTTGCATGGGGTATTTCTGCTTTCTAGAAATCGGACGCGGCTCTTTACACCGTATCCTTCAATAAACCAAGCCCGTCCGAAGACAGATTTCCTGGTTTAATTGCACGTCAGCGCCGATCAAAGTGCGTGATACGCTTCACAGATGGCGAGGAAGTCGACCGCTTTCAAGCTAGCGCCACCAACAAGTGCTCCATCGACATTGTCGATACCGAGTAGTTCCACGGCATTGGATGGCTTCACCGAGCCTCCGTACAGGATCCGCATTTTGGCCCCGTCGTCGCCAAAGCGCCTGGCGAGAGCCGTACGGATCGAACCATGCACCTCCTTCACATCCGCTGCAGTGGGGGTCAGGCCGGTGCCTATGGCCCAGACCGGCTCATAGGCGATTATCGTGTTGTCCGACTGTGCCCCCGCAGGGACAGATCCTGCAAGCTGTGTTGCGATGATCTCAAGCGTGGCGCCGGAACGGCGCTGCGCCTCGGTCTCGCCTATACAGATAATTGTCGTCAGGCCGGCATCCCAACCGGCCATCGCCTTGGCATTGACTATAGCGTCCGTCTCGCCGTGATCTGTCCGTCGCTCGGAATGACCGACGATGACATGGGTTGCGCCGGCATCCCGCATCATATCGGCGGCAATATCGCCTGTGTGCGCGCCGGACTTCTTGAAATGACAATCCTGCCCGCCGATTGCCAATGCCTCGCCTTCAACCAACTGCGCGGCCCTGAAAATTAGCGTTGCAGGCACGCAGATCAACGCGTCGATTTTTTCGCCGATAGCAGAGTTTGGCCGGTTGACGATCGTCCGCAGCTCGTCGAGCGACTCTCCGGTACCGTTCATTTTCCAGTTGCCAGCAACGAGCGGACGCACATCAGGGGTCATTGGACGTTTCCTTGGATGATGGTTTGGTCGATTTTCTCAGTCATTTGATTGCCTGACTAGCAAATTCAATTGATAAAGCAATCGACACGTGCCCCGCATCACGCTATTCCCGCGTGGATTAAATTATGCTTCTTGACTGACACGGTGATTTTTCATGCTCGACTCTCTCCGCAATGTGGCACAGACCTGGGTGGTCAAGGTGCTCATGGGCCTTCTCGTCATCAGCTTTGCCGGATGGGGTGTATCCAATACGATCCTCGGTGCCATCAGCGGTGGTGCTGCGATCCGCGCCGGCCATTCAGAGGTCTCGCCGGTGGACTATCGCCTGGCCTATGACCGCCAGCTTGCCGCTCTCTCGCAGCAATTCGGCCAAAGGCTGACGCGCGAACAGGCCGATGCCATTGGTATCGGCCATCAGGTTCAGGCGCAGCTCGTGGCAGGCGTGGTTCTCGACGAACAGGCGCGGACCATGTCGCTCGGACTCTCGAAAGATCGCCTCGCCCAGCTCGCGGCCGAAGATCCTGCCTTTCATGGCCCCGACGGTCGCTTCAGTTCGGCGCAGTTCGATGCGGTGTTGCGCAATGCCGGCATGAACCCACAAAGCTATCTCGACAACCGGGCGCAGGTGGCGCGCCGGCAGCAGATCGTCGAGGCAGTTGCCGATGGTATGAAGGCTCCTGACGCGCTTCTGAAAGCCGTCGCCATGTACAAGGGTGAATCGCGCACGATCGACTATGTTGCGATGCCGGCGGACTTCATCAAGGACGTGGCCGATCCGAGCGACGAGGCTTTGAAGACTTACTTCGAGGCCAACAAGGAAGCCTACGGCGCGCCGCAATACCGCAAGATCAGCTATGTGAAGCTCGAGCCGAAGGACATTGCCAATCCGACAACTGTGACCCCTGAGGAGGTTAAGGCCGAGTACGACAAGAACATTTCTCGCTATACCACGCCGGAAACCCGGACCATCGAACAGCTCACCTTCGCCAGTGAAGACGCAGCGAAGGCCGCCCATGACAAGATCGCGGCAGGCACGAGCTTCGAAGATGTGGTCAAATCGGAAGGCAAGACCTTGGACGACGTGCGGCTTGGAACATTCCCTAAGCCTGCCCTGCCCGACCGATCACTCGCCGACGCTATCTTTGCACTCCAGCCGAATAGCGTCAGCGACGTTCTCAAGGGTGCTTTCGGCCCCGTAATCGTTCGCGTCACCGCAGCAACGCCGGAAGTGGTCAAGCCGCTCTCGGAAGTTGAGAACGACATTCGCGAGAACATCGCCCTCGCCCAGGCAGCATCGACCATCGGCGACGTGCACGACGCCTATGAAAATGCGCGCGCCGACGGGCAGTCCATGGCGGAAGCCGCAGCCAAACAGAATCTCAAGATGGTAACCATCGAAGCCGCCGATCAAGCCGGCCGCGGCTTGGATGAAAAGCCGCTTGCGAACCTGCCTTTCGATGAGAACCAGCTAGCCGCTGTCTTCCAGGCCGACGTAGGCTTCGATAACGAGCCGTTCAATCTCGGTACGAATGGCTATCTCTGGTATGACGTTACCGGCGTCACGCCTGCACGTGAGCGCCCGCTCGACGAGGTAAAAGCGCGTGTTGTCGCAAACTGGAAGAAGGCGGAGATCGAAAAGCAGCTCAACGCGAAGGCCGAGGAGGTGCGCAAACGCGTTGCCGACGGCGCTACGCTCGATGCGATCGCGGCCGAATTCAAGTTCACCAAGGATACGAAACGCGGCATCACGCGCGAAAGCAAAGACGCGGATCTCGGTGAAGGCGGTGTCGCGTCGGTCTTCGATGGTCCGGAGGGCATCGTTGGCGTCACAGAATCCGCCACTGACGGCTCGAAGCTAATCTTCAAGGTCACGGAATCGATCGAACCGGCAAATGTTGGCCCCGATGCGATCACGACGGTCGAGAAGAACGCGTTCGGCAATCGCCTGGCCGATGACCTGCTGGACCAACTGGTCACACAGTTGCAGACCGTCTATCCTGTCACCGTGAACCAGACCATCATCGACCGGGCATTGGCCCGCTGAGCCGCGAGAGAGAGAATGGCTGAACTGAAGCGCTTCATCGGCATTGCGGCAGCTGGCAACGCCCTTACCCGCGAAGAAGCCGTCGAGGCCTTTGACATCATGATGTCGGGACAGGCAACGCCGGCGCAAATCGGCGGCCTGCTCATGGCGCTGCGTGTGCGCGGCGAAAATATCGACGAGATCGCCGGCGCGGTTTTTGCCATGCGCTCGAAAATGCTCAAGGTGAGTGCGCCGGCAAATGCCATCGATATCGTTGGAACGGGCGGCGACCAATCGGGGTCCTACAACGTCTCGACATGTGCTGCCTTTGTTGTCGCCGGTACCGGCGTTCCAGTTGCAAAACACGGGAATCGGGCGCTGTCCTCGCGCTCGGGCGCAGCCGATACACTCGCAGCGCTCGGCATCAATATCGAGATCGGACCTGAGCTTATCAGCGCCTGCATCGAACAGGCATGCATTGGTTTCATGTTTGCGCCGATGCATCATCCCGCGATGAAACATGTCGGGCCGGCACGTGTCGAACTCGGGACACGGACCATATTTAATCTGCTCGGACCGCTCACAAACCCTGCAGGCGTCAAGCGCCAACTCGTTGGCGTCTATGCCCCCGAATGGGTGGAACCGGTCGCCCATGTCCTCGAGAAACTTGGATCGGAATCCGTCTGGGTCGTCCACGGCGACGGACTTGATGAAATAACGACGGCTGGTGTAACCAAGGTAGCGGCGCTGGAAAACGGTATCGTTCGCACATTCGAAATCGACCCGGAGTCATTTGGCCTGCGCCTCGTCGATCCGCAGGATCTCAAGGGCGGCTCTGCCGATGAGAATGCTGTTTCATTGCTGTCGGTTCTCGATGGTGCCCATGGGGCTTATCGTGACATCGCGCTCTTCAATGCGGGCGCTGCCCTTGTTATCGCCGGCGCAGTACAGGATCTTGGGGCGGGCATCGAAGCGGCCGCGCAATCGATCGACAGCGGCGCGGCGCGAAATGTGCTAAAGAAACTCGTTCATGTATCCAATAGCGGGGCGCTCTGAGCATGGTTGATATTCTTCGCAAGATCGAGTCCTACAAGCGCGAGGAAATCGCGGCGGCCAAGGCTCGCACTCCGCTTGACGAACTCAAGGCGCAGGCGCGGGATCAAGACGCGCCCCGCGGGTTTCTCACCGCTCTGCAGAAGAAGCGCGCCGGCAACCAATTCGCCCTCATAGCCGAAATCAAGAAGGCGAGCCCGTCGAAAGGCCTAATCCGGCCAGACTTCGATCCGCCTGCACTCGCCAAAGCCTATGAACTGGGTGGGGCTGCTTGTCTCTCGGTACTCACCGACCAGCCCTCCTTTCAAGGTGCCCCGGAGTATCTTATCGCAGCGCGCGCGGCTACCAACCTGCCTGCCCTTCGCAAAGACTTCCTGTTCGACATCTATCAGGTCTATGAAGCCCGCAGCTGGGGTGCGGATTGCATTCTCATCATCATGGCGAGCGTTTCCGACGATCTGGCGAAAGCGCTCGAGGAGACCGCCATTTCGCTCGGCATGGATGTGCTCGTCGAGGTGCACGACGAAGCCGAGATGGAGCGGGCACTCAAGCTTACCTCCCCCCTGCTTGGCATCAACAACCGCAACCTGCGGACATTCGATGTTGACCTTGCCACCTCCGAGCGGCTGGCGGCGATGGTTCCGCCGGAAAAGTTGCTGGTAAGTGAAAGTGGCGTGTTTACTCACGCCGATTGTCTGCGGCTCTCACGGTCGCATATTGGAACGTTCCTTGTTGGCGAAAGTCTGATGCGACAGAACGACGTTGCAGCGGCAACTCACTTACTCCTGAATGGCGATGCCTCTCGACAGACAGACGCTGCATGACCACAAAACTGACTCACCTCGACGAGACGGGCGCCGCCCATATGGTCGATGTCGGCGGCAAGGCGGAGACGGAACGTGTGGCAACGGCTCAAGGCAGCGTGAAAATGCTTCCCGAAACGCTGGCGCTCATTCGTTCGGGCAATGCTGCCAAGGGCGACGTCATCGGTACGGCGCGTATCGCCGGCATCATGGCGGCCAAGAAGACGCATGATCTCATTCCACTTTGCCATCCTCTACTCTTGAATAAAATCTCCGTGGATATCGAGGCTGATGAGACCTTGCCGGGGCTCCACGTTGCGGCAACGGTAACGCTGACGGGCAAAACCGGTGTCGAAATGGAGGCTCTGACAGCCGTATCGGTGGCATGCCTGACCATATATGACATGGCAAAAGCCGCCGACAAAGGCATGATTATCCAGGATATTAGGCTTGTGCGGAAGACCGGTGGCAAGTCGGGCGATTGGTCAGCCGATTCAGTATATGGTGGCTGACATGACTGCACTTCTTCCTGTCAGCGAAGCACTGGCGCGTATTCTTAACGACGTAGACCGGCTTGAAATGGAGATCGTCCCACTTGCCGACGCCGGCAGTCGTGTGCTTGCCGAAAATCTCTACGCGAAACGCCAGCAACCGCCGTTTGCCGCATCGGCCATGGATGGCTATGCCGTCCGTGCCGCCGATGTCGTGGATTCGCCAGCCACCCTGCAATTAATCGGCCAATCCGCCGCCGGCCACGCCTTTTCTGGTATCGTCAACCCGGGCGAGACCGTGCGGATTTTCACCGGAGCACCGCTGCCAGAAGGAGCAGACAGCGTCGTCATCCAGGAAAACACGGTCCGGCATGGCGAGCGCATAGAGATCACCGAGCCGATCGTTCAGGGCAGGAATATCCGCCCGGCGGGATTGGACTTCAATGAGGGCGACCTTTTGCTTGAACGTGGTCGCCTCCTCGATCCGGCCGCACTTGCCCTTGCTGCGGCAGGCAACCATCCCGCCATTGCTGTTGTGCGGCGGCCGCGAATTGCCATTCTCGCGACGGGCGACGAACTGGTAAACCCCGGTGAAAGCCTGCGCCCCGACCAGATCGTTGCCTCCAATAGTTTCGGGCTGGCGGAGGTTATCCGACTGGCGGGGGGAGTTCCTATCGATCTTGGCATTGCGGAAGATCGTCTGGACGCCTTGAACAACGCGCTAGATCGCGCGATCGCTGGTGATGCAGATGTTGTCGTCACGCTTGGCGGGGCCTCCGTCGGCGATCACGATCTCGTTCAGCCGGCACTCGCCGCGCGTGGGATGGTCCTCGGTTTCTGGAAGATCGCGCTACGTCCAGGCAAGCCTCTCATGTTCGGACGTCTCGAAGGACGAAGGATCCTGGGTCTTCCGGGCAATCCTGTGTCTAGCTTGATCTGTGCGCACATTTTCCTCGTCCCGCTGATCCGTGCGTTGAATGGCGTACCGCACGAACCTGAAATGCGGAATGCCGAGCTTGGCGCTGACATGGCGATGAACGATCAACGACAAGATTATGTTCGCGCTCAAGTTGCGCGCGAAGCTGACGGCACGCTCGTCGCTACACCGTTCGCGCTGCAGGACTCCTCGATGCTGAAATTCCTTGCCGAGGCCAATGGATTGATCGTTCGCAAGCCTTTTGCGCCCGCCGCCCCGGCCGGTTCGCCATGTGAGGTGTTGATGCTGCGCTAGCCTTGTTGGACGTTGTCTCGGCGCAGTAGCGCCCCTGCTCCTATAATTCCCTACAACCCCAGGGTATGGACCCCCGGTACGCGTCGGCGTCACGGGTATGAGCGAAAATACCGGCCTTGCCAATCAAAAAGCCTATTGCGCCGACATCAAGCTCCGGTATTCGGACACAACTTTCATCGAAGGCGAAATATCCCGCTCCGATGGTCCAGGGTTTGGCACGTCGCGGTCGACCAATGGCGGGCTGACGCTGAGCGACGTGGCAACGACGGGAACACACGGGCGCCTTGCCAGCGCCTGGCGCACGCGGGCGCAGCTCGACCTTGAGGACATCACCCAAAGCGGGCTGAAGGGAACGCTCGGCGGCTATTACCAGGAGAAGCAGGCCGACTTCTCTACGCTGGCGGAACAAGTGGCCGCCGACCAGCAGATCTGGGGCCTTGCCGCCGATCTCGACATCACGGACGATCTGAGCCTTGACCTTGCCTATGACGATTTTGCCGAAGCGGAAGCCACCCACGACTTTTACGATTAGCCCGTGGGAGGCCGAAAAAAGCGCAAGGGCGCGGCGGCGGTCAGCAGGCAGCTGAACGATTACTGGAAAGCCTCCTTCGGCGCCACCTATCTGGAACTCAGTAACCCACTCGCGAGCGCATCGGGCAAATCTGGCTACGACGGCTCGCGCCTCGATGCCGGCGCGCGCCTCGAATATGCGCCCGATGCCGATCACACTTATTACGGCTTCGCCCAGGCTACCTTGTCACGATCCGGCGATATCGAGCGCGGCGACCGCCTCGGTCTGGGGACCGAATACCGATTGACCGCCACGGTCGGCCTCGAGGGCGAGGTTTCCTACGGTGCGACTGGCCTCGGCGCGCTCGCCGCAATTACCTACGAGCCGACAGCCGAGGACAGCTATTATCTCGGTTACCGCCTTGACCCCGACCGCGCCTTCGACCTTGACCGCAGCTATGATCTCGAAGGAACTGACTATGGTGCCATCGTCATCGGTGCGAGGCGCAAGCTTGACGATTATTGGTCGACCTATGCAGAAAACAATTACGACCTGTTCGGCCGGCGCAATTCGCTCGCGCAGACCTATGGCGTCGTCTATAGTGGACGGTCGATGGCGGCCTTGAGATCGGAACCGTCGAGGACGACACGATCGACCCTGGCACCGACCTCGAACGGTCCGACTTCGACCGGAAGGCAATCTCGTTGTCAGTGGGCTACAAGGATGAGGATCGCATTGCCGCGCGCATCCGCAGCGAGGCCCGCTTCGAAGATTCCGACGATGATACGCGCGATCTCAACAGCTATCTTCTGGCAACGGGCGTCAGCTGGAAGACGAGCGACGATTGGCGGCTGCTTGCCAATATCGATTCCGTTCTCTCCGACGACGCAAGCGGCGACAGCTCGCTGCGCGATGGCGACTATGTCGAGGCCTCGTTGGGCTATGCCTACCGCCCTGTCACAAACGACCGGCTGAATGCGCTGTTCAAATATACCTGGCTCTACGATCTGCCCGGCTCAGACCAGGTCAGCGCTGTCACCGGTGACGAATATGGCCCGGCCCAGCGCAGCAATATTCTCTCCGCCGACTTCACCTATGATCTTTTTCCATGGATCTCCGTCGGCGCCAAATACGGCTTCCGCTATGGCGAGGTGCGCGAGCGTCTCGAGGACGATATCGAGGCCTTCGCCGATTGGCAGACATCGTCGGCCCATCTAGGCATCTTGCGCACCGACTTGCACATCGTAAAAAAATGGGATGCGCTCCTCGAAGGACGCGTGATGTACATGGCCGAAGCCGATACCACCGATCTCGGCGTGCTCACCGCCGTCTACCGCCATGTCGGCAAGAACTTCAAGGTCGGCGTCGGCTACAATTTTGGCAACTTCTCCGACGACCTGCGTGATCTCACCTTCAACGATCGTGGCGCCTTCCTCAACGTCGTCGGCAAATTCTAATTCCAGAACGACCTTTAAAGGCATCAGCTCCGCCCCCACACCTCGCGAAACTCGCCTATTATTAGTCGCCACCCCATACGTAAACGACATATTAATACTTGTGGAACACAACTGGAACAGATAGTGTTTGTTCTGGTTTTGTTTTTCCGATTCCGTTTCGAAGGATCGCCGATGCTCACGCGTAAACAACACGAACTTCTGCTCTTTATCCATGAGCGCTTGAAGGAAACCGGCATCCCACCATCCTTCGACGAAATGAAGGATGCATTGGACCTTGCGTCGAAGTCGGGGATACACCGGCTTATCACGGCGCTGGAAGAACGCGGTTTCATTCGCCGGCTTGCCAACCGGGCACGGGCGCTTGAAGTCTTGCGCCTGCCGGACTCGATTGCCCCCGGCCTCAACGCGCAGAAAAAGTTCTCGCCGAGCGTTATCCAAGGGAGCCTCGGCCGCAATGTCGCTCCTCCCCGGGCGCAGCCGCGCGCTTCGGATGATGATGGCGCTATGAAGATCGTCAGCATTCCGGTCATGGGCCGGATCGCTGCCGGTGTGCCAATTTCCGCTATCCAGAACCAGACGCACATGATCGGCCTTCCGCCCGACATGATCGGCAGCGGCGAACACTATGCGCTCGAGGTCAAGGGTGATTCCATGATCGAGGCTGGTATCTTCGACGGTGATACGGTCGTCATCAGGCGCAGCGATACCGCCAACCCCGGCGAGATCGTGGTTGCTCTGGTCGATGATGAAGAAGCAACGCTCAAGCGTTTCCGGCGCAAGGGTGCATCCATTGCTCTCGAGGCCGCAAATCCCGCCTACGAAACACGGATCTTCGGGCCGGACCGCGTGCGTGTCCAGGGGAAGCTCGTCGGATTGATCCGCCGCTACTGATCGAGCGCAGGACTCAATCTTCGGCCGCTTCAGGCGTAACATCGGCGCGTTGGCGTGGCTTCCGCTCAACAAGGTTGCGGGCGCCGCGAGAGTAGACGCGGTAAGCGTTCCATGGCCGATCCGGTGGTCCCACCGCATAGGTAACGAGGGCTGATTGAAGCCGGCCGCGCAATTGTTGTGCAGCAATTGCTAGTGCTCCCTGCCCCTGTGCGGCTTTGCTGCTCTCCACCAACCTGATCTCCACCGTGCCGTTGATGGCGAGATCGATCCTGGGCCGTGATCGCAAGGACTTGATTGCCTGTACAGTTGGCGGTCGGACCCGTGAATGCGAGAATGACGATATCGCCCTCAGCGCAGGCAGATGATTTCATTGCCGGGTCATCGGTATAGGCCACGATAAGGCCGCCAGGTTCACGTGCAACGCAAAGACCGTTTGTGCATTCGAACTGTGCCTGTTCAAGTGGCGATCCAGCTTTCATTGGCATGAGCAGACCGACCGAGCCGTACCCTTCTTGCCAGTTTTCAAGGATGAAGGTGCTTGCGCGAGAACGGTTGATCGCAAGGGCATTCGAAGGCGTGCGCATACCGACGAGTTTTCCCTCCTCCGCGATGACGAGGTCCGGCTGACGTCCAATCAGCATTGGCAAAGCCGCGGACACCATGACGGCGAGGCCAAGAATCCGCAGGCGGGTGGTCAACAGTATGAGCAATATCAGCCCAACACTCATCAGTATCAGGCTGGCCCGCGGCATCGGACCGAGATTGCCACTTGGTGAAGCGGAACTCACCATTTTGGCAATCTCAACGACCAATTCAATGCCGCGCTCCATAATGGCGAATGGCAGCCAATCAAGATCGAATGGCATGGCGAGAAGCCCCAATACGCCAAACGGCATGACGAAGATTGAGACGATAGGCAACGCCAGTGCATTGCCGACGAGGCCAAGCGGCGCCGTGTTGTTGAAATGGTAGGCGGCAAAAAGTGAACTTGCTGTACCCGCAACAACGGATGTCACGGCTATGGTACCGATATGGTTCACAGCCATGACCGGTAACAGCAGGAGATAGTTATCACTGGGCCTGGCGCTTCGCTTTTTCCGGCGCACCGACCACCAGCCATAAAAGGCAATGAGCGCCCCCGTTGCCGAATAGGACATTTGAAAACTCGGTCCCAGAATTTCGTGCGGCATGACCGCGATCGTGATGAGAGCGGCGATGGCAAGATTACGCATGGAGATGGCCGCGCGATCCACCATGACGGCAAGGAGCATGACTGCCAGCATGACAAAGCTGCGCTGCGCTGCAACGTCTGCTCCTGATAGCAATAGATAGAAGCCGGATCCGACAAGCGCGAACAGGGCTGCCAACTTCTTCATTGGATAGCGGGCCGAAAAACCTGGGAAAAGCGCCATTACGGCGCGCAGTGAGCCAACTATGATTCCGGCGACCAGCGCCATGTGAAATCCGGAAATCGAAAGAATATGGGATAGACCGCTCAACCGCATGGCGTCGTTGGTTGCTTCGCTGATGCCGTCGCGCTGGCCGGTAATCAGTGAAGCTGCAATATCGCCCGGCTCACCCCTGATGCGGTAAAGCACGCGCTGCGTGAGTTGCTGACGAATATTGGCCATCATCTGCCAAGCCTTCACGCCGATACCTGCAGCGGTGGGCGCGGCGACGATCTCGCCCTTGCCAAGGAGAAATCCGTTTGCGCCGATGCCTCGATAATAGTTGTTGAAGGCAAAATCATAATTGCCGGGCCGCACGGGGCCCCGCTGTGGGCGTAAACGGACGAGGCCCTTCAACCCATCGCCTATCTTGATACCGGTCGGCAGACTTCGAGCCGAAATGACAACCCGGCTTGGCCCATAGCGCAGTAACGGCCGCTCCGTCGCGAGCACTTCGAGGGTAATGCGCCAGCTGCCGCGCGCGTCTCGGGCCATCGCGAAGACGCGTCCAGTCAAGCGCGTCGTGATGTCCGACCCGAGCATCTCCGTGTCTGCACGTAGCGTCTCAAGTTTGCCTGCGAGCATGCCGGCAACGATTGCAAGAGCAAAGAGAAGCGCCAGTCTCATCAGTGGTCGCGAATGCGCGAGGCTCAGCAAGCCAATGAGAGCAGTCAGCCCAAATAGAATGGCGCTCAGCCTTGGCTCGGCGGATCCGCTGAAATAGAGGATGGCACCGATGCCGGCGCACACAGGGACAAACAAAATGAGTGTGCCGCGTTCGATCTCTTGGTTGACGAGTGTTGGAATTGCTGCCGCGGCATGTCGCGCCGCCGACAGGGCTGACGCTATTCGCCGCTTCGCCACTTGTCCATGACCCGGAGCGGCCACATCGTTCTGCGCAACCTCAACGGTCGTCACAACAGCGTTTTCAGGGTCCTGGAACCGGAAATAGAAGAGCCGTTCATCGATTTTTGATCTGGTCTTCGGCTCCTCCATATGCCTCCAGCCCACCAATGCCCTTGCACCTCTGCGGTGCTATGCTACATGAACGCCAGATCAATTCGATTGGACGTTCGACTAATAGCCCCGCGCGTCCCTGGAGTTCCCATGTCATCCCCTGTCGTCACACGTTTCGCCCCTTCCCCAACCGGCTACCTCCATATTGGCGGCGCCCGCACGGCACTGTTCAACTGGCTCTATGCAAAGCATACGGGCGGTAAGATGTTGCTGCGCATCGAGGATACGGACCGCGAACGTTCATCCGAGGCGGCAGTCGCCGCTATCCTCGACGGTTTGAAATGGCTCGGCCTTGATTGGGATGGAGAGGCTGTTTCCCAATATGCTCGGATTGCCCGCCATCGCGAGGTTGCCGAGGAACTCGTCGCCAAGGGCAAGGCCTATTACTGCTATGCATCGCCCGCCGAACTCGAGGAAATGCGTGAGAAGGCGCGTGCTGAGGGTCGTCCGCCGCGCTATGACGGGCGCTGGCGCGATAGGGATCCGAAGGAAGCACCCGAGGGCATCAAGCCGGTCATCCGCATCAAGGCGCCGCAAGAGGGCGAGACTGTCGTAAATGACCAGGTCCAGGGCGACGTCCGCTTTCCCAACAAGGACCTCGACGATTTCATCATCTTGCGTTCCGATGGTATCCCTACCTATATGCATGCTGTGGTCGTTGACGATCACGACATGGGCGTTACGCACATTATCCGCGGTGACGACCACCTTACCAATGCAGCGCGTCAGACCGTCATATACAACGCCATGGGTTGGGATGTACCTGTCATGGGCCATATTCCGCTCATTCACGGCGCGGATGGCGCAAAGCTTTCAAAGCGCCACGGTGCGCTCGGTGTCGAGGCCTATCGTGCGATGGGCTACTTGCCGGCGGCGCTGCGCAACTATCTCGTGCGCCTCGGCTGGAGCCATGGCGATGACGAAATCATGTCCGATGCGCAAATGATCGAGTGGTTCGAGATTTCCGATATCAATCGTGGTGCCTCGCGGTTCGATTTCCAGAAACTCGAGGCAATCAACGGCCACTACATGCGCGTTGCCGACGATGCCGATCTCGTCGAGGCGATGATCGCCATCCTGCCTCAGATCGAGGGCGGCGATACCATTCTCGCTCGCTTGAACGAGGCTACGAAACAGCAGTTGATCGTGGCCATGCCTGGTCTTAAAGAACGCGCCAAGACGCTTGTGGAACTCGCCGACAGCGCAAAATATCTCTTCGTTGAACGTCCGCTGACGCTCGACGAAAAGGCCAAAGGCCTGCTCAATGACGAAGGTCTGAGCGTGCTGAAAGGCGTTCTTCCCGAACTCGCAGCCGTCGATGCCTGGACGACCGGAGCGCTTGATGCGGCCGTGCGGGTGTACGCAGAAAAAGCCGGGCTGAAGCTCGGAAAAGTGGCTCAACCATTACGTGCTGCATTGACGGGAAGAGCAACATCTCCGGGTGTTTTTGATGTCCTTGAGGTACTCGGAAGGCAAGAATCCCTCGGCCGGATTGAGGACCAGGTAAAAGGATAAGAAGTGCGTCCTCGGGGTGCATTTTTGCATTGCAACATCGCATGGTTTGAGTACGGTGTCGTGCCTGAGGAATTCATGATTTACGACCTCGCTTGAGGCAGGTGCTTTTGCGCTGGATCAGCGCAAGCTGAAGCAAGAAAGGAATGGCAATGTCTGAAAACAGCGTCAACATCGATCTGAATGGTCACCAGTTCTCACTGCCTATACGCAAGGGGACCATTGGACCGGATGTCGTGGACATTGGAACACTCTACAAGAACACGGGCGCGTTCACCTATGATCCCGGATTTACCTCGACGGCATCCTGCGAGTCGCAGATCACTTATATCGATGGCGATGAAGGTATTCTGTTGCACCGCGGCTATCCGATCGAGCAATTGGCCGAGCATGGCGATTTTCTCGAAGCCTGCTATCTGCTGCTCTATGGCGAACTGCCGACGAAGAGCCAGAAGGCGGACTTCGACTACCGCGTGACGCACCACACCATGGTGCAT
The DNA here is from genome assembly GCF_037994425.1 of Phyllobacterium sp. Taxonomy (NCBI): domain Bacteria; kingdom Pseudomonadati; phylum Pseudomonadota; class Alphaproteobacteria; order Hyphomicrobiales; family Phyllobacteriaceae; genus Phyllobacterium; species Phyllobacterium sp. Next base: position 11,476 of record NZ_JBBNAM010000417.1, on the reverse strand, counting down.
GAGCAGATGTCGCGCTTTTTCAGCGGTTTCCGCCGCGACGCGCATCCCATGGCCGTCATGGTCGGCTGCGTCGGCGCCCTATCGGCGTTCTACCATGACTCGACCGATATTTCCGATCCGCATCAGCGGATGGTCGCATCGATCCGCATGATCGCCAAGATCCCGACCCTCGCCGCCATGGCCTACAAATATCACATCGGCCAGCCGTTCGTTTATCCGCGCAACAACCTCGATTTCGCAACGAACTTCCTGCACATGTGCTTTGCCGTGCCGTGTGAAGACTACGTGCCAAATCCCGTGCTTGCGCGCGCCATGGATCGTATCTTCATTCTACATGCGGACCATGAACAGAATGCATCGACCTCGACCGTGCGCCTTGCCGGCTCTTCGGGCGCAAACCCATTTGCGTGCATTGCCGCAGGTATCGCCTGCCTCTGGGGCCCAGCGCATGGCGGCGCCAATGAGGCTGCGCTCAACATGCTTGGTGAGATCGGCTCCGTTGACCGCATTCCGGAGTTTATCGCGCGCGCCAAGGATAAGAACGATCCGTTCCGCCTGATGGGCTTTGGCCACCGCGTCTACAAGAACTACGATCCGCGTGCCAAGATCATGCAGCAAACGACGAAGGAAGTCCTCGCCGAGCTCGGCATCAAGGACGATCCGTTGCTCGATGTTGCGATGGAGCTTGAGCGGATTGCTCTAACTGATGAATATTTCATCGAAAAGAAGCTGTACCCCAACGTAGATTTCTACTCGGGTATCACGCTGAAGGCCTTGGGTTTCCCCACCACCATGTTCACCGTCCTCTTCGCCGTTGCGCGTACGGTAGGTTGGATCGCCCAGTGGAAGGAAATGATCGAAGACCCGCATCAGAAGATCGGCCGTCCGCGCCAGCTTTATACGGGCGCGACACCGCGCGACTATGTCAGTGTGGAAAACCGCAAGTAGAGCTTACGACACGAATTGAAAAGGGGCGCCAATGGCGCCCTTTTTTGCTTGATAGTTAGTCTCGCTTTGCGAATTCGAGGACTTTTTCGGCGGCTATTTCACCGGAAGGCCGATCGGTCTGCATGAGACCGCGGATCTTGTCGAAACTCTCGAGCTGCGCGTTGCGGCGATGACCAGGGATAAGCAATTGCTCGAGCTGACGCGCCAGCGATCCGGCACGCACGAATTCGTTGAAATATTCCGGCACAACCGGTTCATCCGCAATGATGTTCGGCAAGGCCGCGCTCCATATCGTAATACGCGGAGCAAGGAACGTCCGCGCGAGCCGGTCCGGCCGATACGACAGAACGGTCGGTATTCGCGCGAGCGCAAGTTCAAGCGATACGGTGCCCGATGCGGCGAGCGCTGCATCGGCTTCCGCAAAAGCCATCAAACGTTCAGCCTCACCGACAACGATGCGGGGCTGTTGTCGCCAGTTGCCTGTTAGTTCGCTGACGAGTGGCGCCATTTTGGGCAGAGTCGGCAGTGTTATCCTGATCCGATTGCCCCGCTCAGCAAGCAGCTCGACTGTCTCGCCGAACGGGCCCACAAGGCTCATTACCTCGGATCGCCGCGAACCCGGCAATACGACGACGTTCTTCTCGACCCGCTCGGCAAGTTGCATTTCACGGGCGCGGTTACTATCCGCAGCTTCGAGCAGCGGCGCATGGGAAACGAGCCGATGCCCGACATAGGTCGCCGGGGGGCCCTCTAGATCCTTTAGCACCTGCACTTCGAATGGCAGGATCGCCAACACATGATCGATATAGGACCGCATTGCCTTGGCGCGCTCAGGCCGCCAGGCCCATACGGACGGGCTGATATAGTTGATAATTGGGATGGAGGGATCGGCGGCTCTCACCTTGCGCGCGACACGATGGGTAAAATCAGGGCTGTCGATGATAAGCAGGCAATCGGGCTTCGCTGCAACGATGGCATTGGCAAGCTGCGAAATCCGGCGGATGAGCTGCGGCAGTTTGCTGACAATGGCACTCAGTCCAACAAGGGCAATCTCGTGCTGGTCGAACAGGCTGTCGAGCCCCAGGGCGGTGAGATGCTCGCCGCCCACGCCCGTCAGCACGACGTCGCCCTGATAGCGGCGACGCAAAGCTCCGACGAGATCGGCCCCGAGCAGATCACCCGACTCCTCGCCGGCAACGATAGCGAGACGCAGCGGTGCTTCAGTTACCATCGGCCCGCGCCTCCTGCACAAAGGTCTCGATAAAAAGTCCAGCCTCATTGGCGGCTTTTATCGTTTCCTCGTACCCGAGGATCCGCGTGCGACCACTCTCGACTGCAATTACTTTCAACCCGGCATTTGCCGCATTCTCAATGGTGCTGATGCCGATTGCAGGAAGGTCTGCTCGCACCTCCTGCTGCGGCTTGGCGCATTTGACGAGGACGCCACCCTTGCGGTGGATGCGATTGGCCAGTCGAAGTTCGGCAACGCGCTGCAGCATCGCGTCGGTTCCTTCCACACCCTCGAGGGCAACGACGCGGCCGCCCACAGCGATGGCCCCCTGGCCGATGTCCAGCGCGCCAATCGCGACAGCAGCCTTCCGGGCGGCGTGCATGTTGGCGATACTGTCCTGATCCGGCTGTCGTCGCGTCAGGATAGCGGGCTCTGGAGCGAGAATGTCAGGCACGATTTCATGGGCGCCGACGACACGGAATCCGTAGGACTCGATGGTTGCAATGACGGCGCGCAGGAGCCCGTCATCGCCAAGCCGGAACGCCCGCAGGAAGCGATAAAGGGCCACGAGGTTGCCATTGCCTGGGCGCAAGGCGTGGCGAAACTCCGGGCGATGCCGAATCCCACCCGCCAGGACCACGTTGGAGATGCCTTCAGCCTTGAGGATTTTGACAAGGCCGCCGAGTTCGACAATGGAAATCTCGGCGTGCCTCCCCTCGTAAATGGCAGGTTCCGCCTCGCCCCTTATGGCAACGATCAGCGGATCTGCGCCACGTTTTCGCAGGCTTTCGGCCACGGCGAGCGGCAGTTGCCCGTTGCCAGCCACAATGGCAGTCCTGCCCGCAATTGTGGAGGACACAGAACCCTCGAGCGACGTTTTAGCTATTGTCGTCACTGTCACTGATCTCGATAGTGGAATCGAGCGGCGGCGTGCAATAGGCGCGCTTGGTATCAGTGGTAATGAAATCGATCAGATCGGCGACGGCTGGCGAATCCGGATAGGCAGCACGGACGTCATCCGCCCTGCTCCTAATCGACTTCGTGCGATCGAACAGCATACGGACCGCGTGGCGGAGCTTATGAATCTCCGGACGGGCCATGCCCGAGCGTTTCATGCCAATGATATTCAAGCCACCAAGATAGGCGTGGTTCCCGATCGCCATTCCGTAAGGTACGAGGTCGCTTGCGAGTGCAGCTAGCCCGCCGATGAATGCATGATGGCCGACGCGCACAAATTGATGAATGCCGGCGCCGCCGCCAATGATGACGTTATTGCCGATCGTGACGTGCCCGCCAATCATGACATTGTTGGAGAAGGTCACGTTATCGCCGATGATGCAATCGTGCGCAACATGCGAATAGGCGAGGAACATGCAGTTGTCGCCGACCGTCGTCACGCCGCGGCTGCCATCCGTACCGCGATGCATGGTGACGCCTTCACGGATGACGCAATTCTTGCCGATAACCAGGGTCGTCTGCCCACCCTTGTGCTTGGTGTTCTGCGGTTCCCCGCCCAGCACGGCATTGGGATAGACCTTGGCGCCACTTCCAAGCGTCGTTGGCCCCATGATGACCACGTGGCTCATGAGTTCCACGTCGTCGCCAATGACGCAGTCGGCGCCCAAATGACAGAACGGACCGATCGATACCCTCTCCCCGATCACTGCGCCCCGCTCGATGATTGACGTCGGATGAATAATGGACTCGGACATCAGGCTCCGGTCTCATCTTCATCGGGGAAACTGACCATGGCGGCAACGTCGGCTTCCGCAACTTTGAACCCGTCAACTTCGGCAATGCAACTGTACTTATGGATATTACCGCGTTGCTTTAGTTTTGTGACGCGCAGTTTCAATTGGTCACCCGGAACAACTGGTTTTCTGAACTTTGCATTGTCGATGGTCATGAAAAAGACCTTGCCGGGCTTGCCGCCCCCATTGTGGAAGAGCACAATTGCTCCGGCGGTCTGGGCCATGGCCTCAATGATCAAGACACCCGGCATGATCGGCAATTCGGGAAAATGTCCGGCGAAATGCGGTTCATTGATCGTCACATTCTTGATACCGGTTGCAGAGACATCGCCGTCGATATCGACGATGCGATCGATCAGCAGGAATGGATAACGATGCGGCAGGTTCGCAAGAACCTTCTGGATGTCGGCAGCGCCGAGACTGTCCACTTTCACATTGTCACTCATCTAAACCGCTCTCCTTCTTGGTCCTCGTCATCGCCCGTACGCTCGCGATTTCACGGAACCATTGCTTGAATGGCTGAGCGGGCGCACCTGCCCACCTTTCGCCATCCGGAATATCGTTCATCACCCCGCTCGCCGCCGCAATTTCAACGCGCGATCCGATGTTGACGTGGTCAGCGATCCCGACGCTGCCGCCGAGCATCGTCATATCGCCAAGCACAACACTGCCGGAAATGCCACATTGCGCCGCTATAACGCAATGGCGACCGATACGGACGTTGTGGGCAATCTGAACGAGATTGTCGATTTTCGTACCTTCACCGATGACCGTGTCAGTCAGCGCGCCACGGTCGACCGTGGTATTCGCACCAATTTCCACATTGTCCTGGATAATGACGCGGCCAAGTTGCGGCATCTTTTCAAGACCGGCCCTGCCGGAGACATAACCAAAGCCGTCCTGCCCAATGCGCACGCCAGGGTGCAGCAGCACATGGTTGCCAAGGAAAGCATATTGAATCGACGAGTTTGGCGCCACATAGCAATCGCGGCCAATCTTGCAGCCATTGCCAATGACGACATTGGCCGCGATTACCGTGCCCGAGCCAATAGAAACATTGCTGCCAATGATCGCGCCCGGCTCGATCGTCACATTGTCTTCGATCTCAGCGGAGCCGTCGACGATTGCGTGCTCGGAGATGCCGGTCTGGCCGCTCCACAAATGCGCATTGACCGCATTCGGGTAAAGCGCGCGGCCAACCGCTGCAAAATCCTGTTGCGGATGCCGGGTCACGATGATCGCGACATTCTTCGGGACACTTATCTTCAGGTCATCGGTACAAAGGATTCCCGCAGCCTTCAGCCCGGCGAGATTTTGCGCGTGCTTCTTGCCTTCGACAAAAACAAGCGCGTCGGGGCCCGAATCCGAAATCGATGCCAGACGCTTCACGAGTCGATTGGCGAGCGAGCCGTCCACAAGAACACCATTGGTCAGACCAGCGATCTGACCAATGGTCACATTCTTCAGTGGCTCATAAAAGATCGGATCGGCCATCGACCAACTTTCTCCCCCGGGGAGGTTTGTCCCCCGGGAGGTCAGCAATCTATCAGAATTTGCTCGATATGCCGAAGTTGAAGTTCTGCTCCTGGTCGCCATCAACCTTCTTGACCGGGACAGCGTAGTCGAAGCGCAGCGGACCGAACGGCGAAGCCCACATGATACTTGCGCCGAGCGACGCACGCCATTCGGAAGCCGTCGTACCTTGCGCTTCGGGAAGGTCGTTGCCATAGAGCGTTGCCGCATCCGCGAAGAGCGCGCCGCGAATACCGAGGCTCTCGGGTATCACAGGCATCGGGAACTGCGCTTCTGCAGTCGCATTGAAATAGGTCGTGCCGCCGAGGAAGCTACCCTTTGAATCACTAACGGTGGTATCACGAGGACCAATACCGGCATATTTGAAGCCGCGGATCATTTCGGTGTTGTTCTTGAACAGGTCAAACACACGCAGGTCTTCATCGCCAAAACCGGCAATGTAGCCCGCGCCGACACCAAAGAGGCCAACAATGTCCATCTCATCGGAAAGCGTCTTGTAGTACTGGCCCTTGAAGGTGGACTTCAGGAAGTTGGCATCGCCGCCAAGACCCGCATACTCCTGATTGAACCTCGCATAGATACCGTCATGCGGATTCTTCCTGTCGTCAATCGTGTTGTAGGTCAGCGACCAGCTAACAGACGACTTGATCCAGGGACTTTCTTCAGCCGCATCGATGAAGGCCTGCGAGATCTCCGTAGGATCAGGAATGTTGGTCCCCGGGATCATGGCCTCGCTATCGATATCGTATTCTTCTTGGCTGAGGTTGTAGGCAACACCTGCGACCAAGGATTCCGTGATCGGCAGACCAAAGCGGATCGTTCCACCCGTCACATCGGTCTCGTACTTATCACTGACTCCAGACTGGCGCTTGTAGATATCGAATCCTGCCGCGATGCGCTGACCAAGGAAATAAGGTTCGGTAAACGACAGCGAGTACGAACGATTGTTGTCCAGACCGGCACCGGCAGCAATACGGATGTATTGCCCGCGACCGAGGAAGTTGCGCTCCGTGATCGAGCCTTCCACTGTCGGCCCAGGTGTTTCGCCACCCGTGGTGTAACCACCGCCGATCGAGAACTCACCGGTCGATTTCTCGACAACATCAACCACGAGAATAACCTGATCCGGCTGCGAACCGGGAGCAGTCGAAATGTTGACGGTCGTGAAGAAATCGAGCGCCTCGAGCCGGCGCTTGGCGCGCTGGATGAGAACCTGATTGAAGGCATCGCCCTCGCTGACATCGAATTCGCGGCGAATGACGAAATCACGCGTCTTCTCGTTGCCACGGATTTCAATACGCTCGACATAGGCGCGCGGACCCTGATCGATTGCATAGGTTACGGAGATCGTGTGATTTTCGAAGTTACGGTCGCCGCGCGGCTCTACCTTGGCGAAGGCATAGCCCTGACCGGCGACCCTCTCGGAAACCTTGATGATCGAATCCTCGACATCCTTGGCGCTGTAGGTATCACCCTCACGCGTCTTCAGAAGACCATTGAGCTGCGACGTATCAACACCCTCAACGGAACTTTCGATCTGGATCGGGCCGAATGTGTACTTCTCGCCCTCTTCAACCGTGATCGTAATGTTATAATCATTGGTCGCCGGATCAAGATCGGCGGTCGACGACACAACGCGGAAATCCGCATAGCCGCGGTTGTAATAGAAGCGGCGCAGCGCTTCCTCGTCGGCGCGCAAACGGTCTTCGCTATAGACGTCGTTACGGGTAAGCCATGAAAGCGGATTGGACCGTTTCGTCGAGATCACGTCGCTGAGGCGGCGGTTACCGAATGCCTGATTGCCGACGAAGTTGATGGCTGCGATCTTCGTGCGATCCCCTTCATTGATATCGAAAACGACGTTAACGCGGCCTTCGCCGAGATCCATCGTGCGGCCATTTACAGTTGCATCGCTGCGGCCGACGTTACGGTAGGCGGCACGCACGGCTTCCACATCGGCATCGAGCGTCGCCTGATCGAAAGCTGCACGCGGCTTCAGCTGGACAGCGTTCTGCAGCTGCGGATCCTTGATCTTCTTGTTACCCTGGAAGATCACCTGATTGACAACCTGATGCTCGGAGACCTGCACGACCAGCGTACCGCCCGCCTGGCTGATGCGCACATCGCTGAACAGGCCAGTGGCAAAGAGACGCTTGGTTGCAGCGTCGATATCCGCATTGGTGAAAGGCTTACCAGGTGTAATTCCGAGATTGTCGCGCACTGTCTGGGCATCGACACGAGCATTACCACGCACTTCAATGCGGCTAACCGTTGCGGCCTGCGCTACTGTTACACCTGCAACCGTTGTGACGATTGCACCAGAACTTACCAGCGCTGCTGATATGGCGAGCGCCGACGCTGCACCAACAAATCTTGAACTTGCCGCCATAGGCCTTATGAACCTTCGTTTTCTCGTTGTCCCCGGGCGAGATCCCGGACTAAGCACTTACTCGCACACCGTCATAGCCGGTTTTTACATACACGCAAGGCTTACGGTTAAAATCTGTTTACTTCACAGGAAAGCGTGGCATCCCTGCCACGCCATTAAAGGCTTATAGTAAACAGATCATCTCCATTTGCCAGCCCAAGCCTCTAATTTTCATCAATGTTTAATCTTTGTCACCGGCAGGCGAAAAGGTCGTTGAAGATAACGAATCCCATGAAACCGAGCACCAAAAAGAAGCCGAAGCGGAAGAATAGCTCCTGGACCGCCGGTTTCACGGGTTTACCGATCACGGCCTCGGCGGCGTAGAACACCAGGTGACCGCCATCGAGCGGGGGGAGTGGGAAAAGGTTGAGGAGACCGATGCCGATCGACAGCATAGCTGTCAGTTGGATCAGCCAGTCGACGCCCTGGCTTGCCGCCTGCCCTGCCATCGTCGCGATCTTGACGGGGCCACCGAGCTGACACTTATCTTCGCGACCAGCAAAGAATCGGCCGAAGAACTGGCCGGTCCGGACCATGATGAAACCACTTTCACGCACCGCTTGAACAACTGATTCGACAGGACCGTATTCGATCCGCCGGAAGTTGCCGAGTTCCTGATTGTTGACGACGCCGATGACCGCGATTCTGACTGTATTTCCAAGCGGATCCTTCTGTTCGGTCAGTTCGGGCGTTGCGGTCAGCGTCAATTCCCGCCCGTTGCGTTCGACGACAAAATCAAGCGAATCGCCGCCACGCGAAGAAACGATGCGCTGGACGTCGGCAAAGGTATCCACCTTGTCGCCATCGACGCTGATAAAGCGGTCGCCTGGCTGGAAACCGGCAATGGCGGCCGGCCCTCCCGGCCTCACCTCGGCAACCATCGGGTCGGCAACCATCTTGCCATAGAGGGCAAAGAAGACCGAGAAAATCGCAATGGTCAGCAGAATGTTGAATGCAGGTCCGGCAAAAACAGTCGCGGCACGTTTCCACACGGGTTGGGTGTGGAAGGCGACGGCGCGCTCCTCGGGGCTCATTGCCTCTGCTGGTGCTGCGAGCGAACTCGTCACCCCTTCATCACCGGCAAACTTGACATAGCCGCCAAGCGGAATGGCACAAAGCTTCCAGCGTGTGCCCCTGCGGTCGTTGAAACCGATAAGTTCCGGTCCGAAGCCCACCGAGAAGGCTTTGACCCCGATCCCGCACCAGCGGCCGACCAAATAGTGCCCCATTTCGTGGACGAATACGACAACGGTCAGGACTATGAGGAACGGCAGTATCGTACCGATGAGCACGCTTTGAGTACCAAACAGGGTGTGCAGCATGTCCGTCAATATATCCTCCGGGCTGCAACACATTGGCACGGCCCGGTCAGGGCCTCAAAGCTCAGCCGTCTAGAAAAGTATGTCGTATGGCGTTTCCGGCGACACCAGAACTGCTCCGATGACGTATAGCAATGCCGCGGCAGCGACAAGCCCGTCGACCCGGTCCATCACGCCACCGTGACCAGGTATAAGTTGGCTCGAATCCTTGACGCCAAACTTCCGCTTCATCCACGACTCCGCAAGGTCGCCCATTTGGGCCACCACGGATAGCAAGAGCGCAATGAACGGAATAGGCACACCTCCGGCAGGCCCTATGAACGCAGCGCAGGCAACGCCGGCCGCCACGCCAGCGGCCGCCCCGCCAATGGCACCTGCCCAGGTTTTGTTTGGAGAAAATCGGGGTGCCAGCTTTGGCCCGCCGAGCGCCTTGCCATTGAAATAGGCGAATATGTCCGTCGCCCACACCACAGCGAACAGGAAAAGTATGGCCGCAAATCCGTCCCCGCTGTCACCGCGCAGCAGAGTCAGCGCGATGCACGGAAATCCCGCATAGATAAGGCCAGCCGCCGGCCAATACCCTTCCTGTCGTCCTCCGAGCATGGCGATGATGAACGCGCCGCCAAATAGAATCGCCATTATCACGAACGTGTCCTGAGCGAACAGCAGGACGACGACCAGAAGTAGAAGGGAGATCCAGGCCAGGCGCCGCGTCAACGGCGTCGAGCGCGACATGGTGATCAGTTGCCATTCGTAGAAAACGCTGATGCCGATGGCCGAGGCCAGCAGCCCGAATGTAAATCCGCCCATCCATGTCATGGCCACGGCAATAATAATTAGAACGATTGCGCTCAGAATGCGTTTTTGCAGGTTGGAAAGGCGGCCTCCGAAGAAGGTCACAGAGCGATGTCCTGGGCCGTCACGCCGCCGAAGCGTCGTTCCCGCATCTGGAATGTCTCGATCGCTTCGGCCAAATTCGACGGGCGGAAATCCGGCCAATAGCAGGGCAGAAAGACAAATTCCGAATAGGCTGCCTGCCATAACAGGAAATTCGATAAGCGCATTTCGCCACTGGTGCGAATAATCACGTCGGGGTCCGGTATTCCCGCAGTGTCGAGACGCGCGGTGATGGCTTCGGGCGTGACCCCATCCGGGCCGATGACGCCAGCAGAGACGTCGGCAACCAGCCGCTGAACCGCACGAGCGATCTCGTTGCGCGAGCCATAGTTGAAGGCGATGATGAGCGTGAGACCGGTATTTCCTTCGGTCAGCGTTTCGGCTTCCGTCAAGAGGGCGCGGATGTCTTTCGCAAGCCCTTCCCGTTCGCCGATGATACGCACGCGGACGTTCTCACGGTGCAGGTCCGCCAGATCGCGCCTGATGAAAAGCTTGAGCAATCCCATCAGATCGGAAACCTCGGAACGTGGCCGCGACCAGTTCTCCGAGGAAAAGGCAAACAGCGTCATGAACGGTATGCCCATCTTGCCGGCGGCGCGGATCGTCTCGCGCAACGCTTCGACGCCAGCCTTGTGGCCCGCGGTGCGGGGCAAGCCCCTTGCCTTCGCCCAACGGCCATTTCCATCCATGATGATGGCAATGTGGCGCGGGATGGACATTGGCATTAACCTCCAGTGTAGCGGATCGAGCACATCTCGTCAGAGACGTTAGACCTGCATAATTTCCGCTTCTTTGGCTGCAACGATCTTATCCATTTCGGCAATGGTTTCGTCGGTCAGCTTCTGTACTTTTTCAGACAGAACACGGTTGTCATCCTGGCTGATGGCCCCATCCTTCTCGAGCTTCTTCAACTCGTCCATGCCGTCGCGGCGGACATGGCGCGCCGCCACCTTGGAGTGCTCGACATACTGATGGGAGATCTTGACCAGTTCCTTGCGGCGTTGCTCATTCAGCTCCGGCAGCGGAATGCGAAGATTGTTTCCGTCGGTGATGGGGTTGAGGCCGAGCCCCGCATCACGGATCGCACGCTCCACTTTGCCCACCATGGATTTGTCCCATACCGATACGGCCAGCATACGCGATTCCGGCACCGTGATGTTGGCGACCTGGTTGAGCGGCATCATCGAGCCGTAGGCTTCGATGGTGATCGGTTCGAGTAGGCTTGCGGAGGCACGACCGGTTCGCAGACCGTTAAGATCATGCCTCAATGCCTGGATGGCACCGTCCATGCGGCGTTTCAGGTCATTAAAATCGAGTGCGTCACTCATACTCAGTGCTCCTTAATTCTCGGCGGAAGGTCATGCAGGTA
>NZ_JBBNAM010000416.1:0-20054 GCF_037994425.1 Phyllobacterium sp. | reverse complement strand
AGCGAGGAAGCGAAGATAACCTTCTTCTCTTCCCTCGTCATTCCCCGACTGGACGAGTCGGCCAAAGACGTCGTTGCCATTGTATTCCTCCCAGAAAACGGCAGTTGAACCAAGAACACGCACAACAAACCCCACGGTGGTGTCCTTCACTGTCGACACTGCGCATGGTCATTTCCCCCGATGCACTTGGCTCGTGATGACCATGCGCCGGTGAATGTCCTCCGGAATTTTCTCCCCCCAAAGGTCATGCACCTCATGCACGCGCAAATTGTTGACTAAATATTGAAGAAAGCAAAGCCCGCACCTTACGTAAATTGCTTAAAATCATGTGGAACACGACATATTCTTGCCATGAGAAGAGACAATTGACTCTTTTACGAAAGTGGGTACAAGCACAGACGGACATGGAGACGCCTCTTGTGGCAAGCGAATCAATAGCACTTGCCTTGATGAACGGTTCCGGCAAAATTGCCGGAAGCGTCGGCGTGCCCGCATCCGTCCTCATCACCACGGCCAAACAGACTGCGAAAACGACCACCAAAACGGTCTGATTTCCCTTGGCCTGCTCGCCCCTCCCGGGTCCGGCCCGGGGATGAGACCCGCAGCGGCCAGCGGGTTTTCTGAAGAGCAGAGAGGGACAGGAGATTGCAAGAATGAGTTTCAAGGTTGCGGTTGTTGGCGCCACAGGCAATGTGGGCCGCGAAATGCTTACCATCCTAGAAGAGCGCGGATTTCCGGTGAGTGAGGTCGTTGCCCTCGCCTCGCGGCGTTCGCAGGGAACCGAAGTGTCCTTCGGTGACCGGACGCTGAAGGTCAAGGCGCTTGATACCTACGATTTTTCCGACACCGATATCTGCCTGATGTCGGCTGGCGGAAATATTTCCAAGGAATGGTCCCCAAAGATCGGCGCCCAGGGCTGTGTCGTTATCGACAATTCTTCGGCTTGGCGCTACGACGCCAACGTGCCGCTGATCGTGCCGGAAGTGAACCCGGATGCGATTGCCGGATTCACAAAAAAGAACATTATCGCCAACCCCAATTGCTCGACGGCGCAGCTGGTGGTGGCCTTGAAGCCGCTGCACGACAAGGCGAAGATCAAGCGTGTCGTCGTTGCGACATATCAGTCAGTCTCGGGTGCTGGCAAGGAAGGCATGGACGAACTTTTCGAACAGTCGCGAGCCGTCTTCGTGGCCGATCCCGTCACCAACAAGAAGTTCACCAAGCGTATCGCGTTCAATGTCATCCCCCACATCGACGTCTTCATGGAGGACGGCTACACCAAGGAAGAGTGGAAGATGGTGGCCGAGACCAAGAAAATGCTTGATCCCAAGATCAAGCTGACGGCGACCTGCGTGCGGGTACCCGTGTTTATCGGCCACTCCGAAGCAGTCAACATCGAATTTGAAAGCCCGATGAGTGCTGACGAAGCCCGAGAGATCTTGAGCGATGCGCCCGGCTGCCTCGTCATCGATCGCGCCGAAGATGGCGGCTATATCACGCCTTACGAAGCGGCCGGTGAGGACGCGACCTATATTTCGCGCATCCGCGAAGATATCACGGTTGAGAATGGCCTGTCGCTTTGGGTCGTTTCGGACAACCTGCGCAAGGGCGCGGCGCTCAATACAATTCAGATTGCCGAGCTTCTCGTGGCACGCGGACTTATCCAGCCGAAGCAGATCGCTCACTGAGAGGGTCTGATACTCAGAGGTTCGAGGGCGCGGGATAACCGCGCCCTATTCTTTTGCGTCGATGCTCGCAAGAAGGCGATCGCGCATCTCCAAAAGTTTAGATCGTAGCGATATGGCTTCATCGAGGGTGCAATCAAAAACCTTGCTCATGGCAATTGGCACTGCCTCTGCCCTGGCACGCATGCTGCGGCCGTTTTCTGTGAGCCCTATCAAAACCTGGCGCTCGTCCACAGTGTCGCGACGACGCGTGATCAGCCCTGTTGACTCGAGCCGCTTCAATAGCGGTGACAGTGTGCCAGAATCGAGGCTGAGCTTGTCGCCGATAGTTTTTACGGTCTGGCCTTCCTCTTCCCAGAGCGCGACCATCACCAGATATTGCGGATAGGTAAGTCCCAGCGCGGCAAGGCGCGGCTGATAGGCGCGCGTTACCGCGTTTGAGGTCGAATAGATTGCCAAGCACAGGAATTTCTCCAGCTTAAGCAAGGACTCTGCTCCGCTCTGTACCAACTCTTCCATTCCTTTTTCTCCGACTTGCAACGCCACAATCTAGCCAGCGGTATTCGATTGCGCACCATTTAATTATTTGTCACTCATAGCATAGAAATGATTGCGCACAATTAAATTGTGTGCAATCTAAAAGTCGGACAAACCCCACGGAAGGAAATGACGATGAGCATTCTCTATACAACCAAGGCAACGACGACCGGCGGTCGTGATGGAAGCGCCAAGAGCGAAGATGGCCGATTGACAGTATTGCTTTCGACCCCAAAGGAACTCGGCGGCAACGGCGGCGCGGGCACTAATCCGGAGCAGCTGTTCGCGGCCGGCTATTCGGCCTGCTTCCTCAGCGCAATGAAATACATAGCCTCGCAGCGGAAGATCAAGATTTCAGAAGAGACCGCGGTGACGGCGACGGTTGGCATCGGACCGCGTGCGGATGGCAAGGGTTTCGGACTTGATGTTGCGCTTGCCGTCACAATCCCGGGCGTTGACGCAAAACAAGCCCGCGAAATCGTCGATGCCGCGCACGTCGCCTGCCCCTATTCGGAGGCGACCCGCAGCAACCTCGACGTCCGTATTTCAATCAATTGATACCCCAGGTTGTTGCAGTAGGTTCATCAACGGGGCTTATGAATGAGCAGGATCATTCTTTCTCCCGCCGATCCAAATGCCACAGCTTTGACGTTCAAGAAAACCGGAACAGCCAAACAGGGAAAGGGCATACTCCGATGACGATATTCACGACAAGGGACGGTAGCGAAATCTATTACAAGGATTGGGGTAAGGGACAGCCTATCGTGTTCAGCCACGGCTGGCCGCTGACGGCGGATGCCTGGGAGGATCAGATGTTCTTCCTCGCGTCCAACGGTTTCCGGGTCATTGCTCACGACCGCCGTGGCCACGGCAGGTCGAGCCAGCCCTGGGACGGAAATCATATGGACCAGTATGCCGATGACCTGGCCGAGCTCTTCGAGAAGCTCGACCTCAAGGATGCGATCATGATCGGCCACTCGACGGGCGGCGGAGAAGTGGCGCGCTACATTGGACGCCATGGTACCAAGCGAGTCGCCAAGGCGGTCTTGGTCGGCGCTGTGCCGCCCCTCATGCTGAAGACCGACGCCAACCCCGAGGGCCTGCCGATCAATGTATTCAATGGCATCCGTGATGGCGTCATCGCGGACCGCTCGCAGTTCTTCAAGGACTTGTCGATGCCCTTCTACAGCTACAACCGCGACGGGGCGAAGATCTCAGAGGGGGTGAGGGAGTCGTTCTGGCTCCAGGGCATGCTGGCGGGCATGCCGGCATCGTACTTCTGCATCAAGGCATTCTCCGATACCGACTTCACCGAAGACCTGAAGAAAATTGACGTGCCGACCTTGTTCATTCACGGTGACGACGACCAGATCGTGCCGATCGATGATGCGGCCCGCAAAGCGGTCAAGCTGGTGAAGGACGCGACCTTGAAAGTCTATTCCGGTGCGCCGCATGGTCTCGCCACGACGCACAAGGATCAGCTGAACAAGGACCTACTCGAGTTCGCGACAAGCTGAATGCGACCTTAAGCAAGCCCACGCTTTTCGATCATTGCATCGGGCGTGGGCATCTTGCCACGGAACGCCTTGTACAGGTCTTCCGGATCGCGACTGCCGCCGGCCGAGTAGATAAATTGATGCAGCTTGGCAGCAAGGTCGGCGTTGAACACATCGCCGCTTTCTTCGAATGCTTTGAAGGCATCGGCATCCAGCACTTCCGACCACATGTAGGAATAATAGCCGGCCGAGTAGCCATCCCCCGAGAAAACATGAGTGAAGTGGGGCGTGCGATGCCGCATGATGATCGCGTCTGGCATTTCGAGTTGCTTCAGTGTCGCGACTTCGAAGCTAAGCGGATCGGATGGTGGTGTTCCATCGGCGTGAAAAGCCATGTCTACAAGGGCCGATGATGTAAATTCGACCGTATTGAACCCGGCGTTGAAGGTGTTGGCGGAAAGCACCTTGTCGAGCAAGGCTTTCGGCATGGCTTCCCCTGTCCGATAATGAACAGCAAACTTTTCCAGGATGGCCGGCACCGTCAGCCAATGCTCGTAAAGCTGCGAGGGCAATTCGACGAAGTCGCGCGAGACCGATGTTCCCGATACCGCCGGCCACGTCACATCAGAAAGAAGCCCGTGCAATGCATGGCCGAATTCGTGAAACAATGTGCGTGCACCATCAAGGGAAAGCAGCGCCGGCTCGCCTTTCGGCGGCTTGGCGAAGTTCATGACGTTGTAGATGATTGGCGCGTGTTCGCCGTCGAGCTTGTGCTGCGACTGCAGTGCGCTCATCCAGGCGCCCGATCGCTTCGATTGACGATTGAAATAGTCGCCGAGGAAAAGCCCCCGCTTGCTCCCGTCGGGATTGAAGACCTCCCAGACGCGCACGTCTGGATGCCATGTCGGGATGCCAGTCTTTTCTTCAAAGCGAATGCCGAACAGGCGCGTCGCGACGTCAAAACAAGCCTCGATAATCTTCTCCAGCTGCAGATACGGCTTAAGCTCCGTTTCATCGAAGGCGAAGCGTTCATTGCGCAGTTTCTCGGCATAGTAGCGCCAGTCCCACGGCTCGACTTTGTGATTGCGGCCCTCGCTGGCAATTAGCCGCTGCAAGTCCGCTTCTTCTTCCGCTGCGCGCTCCTTGGCTTTTTCCCAGACGGGTTCCAGCAAGTCCATGACCGCCTTGGGCGTCTTGGCCATGGTATCGTCGAGCTTGTAGGCGGCGAAACTCTTGTAGCCAAGCAGTTCGGCCTTCTCGGCACGCAGTTTGACCATTTCGGCAACGATGGCCGTATTGTCGGTCTCTCCGCCGTTCTCACCGCGCGCCGCCCAAGCGCGGAACGCCTTCTCGCGCGAAGGGCGATCCTGCGAAAAGGATAGGAACGGCTCGATGATCGATCGGGAAAGCGTGACGGCCCAGGCGTCGCTGCGACCCCGCTCTTCGGCGGCGCCACGCATGGCATCACGCACGAAATCCGGCAACCCGGCGAGTTCGGCCTCATCGGTGATGAAAAGTGCCCAATCGGCCTCGTCCTTGAGGACGTTTTGCCCGAACTGGGCGCCCAGGCTTGCGAGCCGCTCATTAATATCGGCCAACCGCATCTTGCCCGGTTCGTCGAGCTTGGCGCCGCTGCGCACAAAGCCTTTCCAGCTCTTTTCCAGTACCCGGTCGGTCTCGGCATCGAGGCCAAGCAAATCGCGCTGCTCGTAGAGCGAATCGATACGAGCAAAAAGGTGCGGGTTCATCATGATCGAGGACGCATGACGCGACATCTTAGGTGCAATCACCCGCTCGAGCGCCTGAATCGTATCATTGGTATGCGCACCCGCGCGCAGCCAGAAGATAGCCGACACGTGGTCGAGATCCTTGCCCGAGAGCTGCAGCGCCTTCAGTGTGTTATCGATGGTCGGTGCCTCGGGATGGGTGACGATCGCATCGATGTCGGCGAGGTCCGAAGCAAGCGCCGCATCAAACGCAGCGGTAAAGTCATCGTCGGTGAAGGCCGGAAAGTCCGGAAGCCCCAGTGGCCCGGTCCAGTTCGTCAGGGCGTGGTTGAAAGCCGTCTTCTGGGTGGACATGGGAACTCCATTTGATGGAATGGGATTGGGTACTAACATTTAGGACGGACACGCGATGGTCACAAGCCGAAGCTGGCAACAAACGCCAGTTCGACGAAACAAAAAAGCGGGGCAGGGCCCCGCTTCTGACTGACACGATTTGATTGACTCAGCTGTTGCGCTTGCGCGCAGCGAGCGTACGCAGGCGCAGCGCATTGAGACGAATAAACCCGGCCGCATCCTTCTGGTCGTAGGCGCCGCGATCGTCCTCGAACGTAACGAGTGCATCAGAATAAAGCGACTTCCTGGATTTCCGACCCGAAACCATGACGTTGCCTTTATAGAGCTTGAGCCGAACCGTGCCTTCGACATCCTCCTGGCTCTTGTCGATCATGGCCTGCAGCATTTCGCGCTCAGGCGAAAACCAGAAGCCGTTGTAGATGAGTTCCGCGTATCGCGGCATGAACTCATCCTTGAGATGGGCCGCGCCACGATCGAGCGTGATCGATTCCATGGCCCGATGTGCGGCAAGGAGAATGGTGCCGCCGGGTGTCTCATAGACGCCGCGCGACTTCATGCCGACGAAACGGTTCTCGACGAGATCGAGGCGGCCAATACCATTGTCGCGGCCGAGGTCGTTGAGGGCTTTGAGCAACGTCGCTGGCGAAAGTGGCTTGCCGTCGATCGCAACGGCATCGCCCTTCGCGAAGGCAATTTCAATTTCAGTCACTTTATCCGGCGCTTCCATCGGAGAAATCGTGCGCTGGTGCACATATTCCGGTGCTTCCTGCCATGGATCTTCCAGTACCTTGCCTTCCGAAGAAGAATGCAGGAGGTTGGCGTCAACAGAGAACGGTGCTTCGCCGAGCTTGTCCTTGGCAATGGGAATCTGGTGTTCGCGCGCAAACTCCAGAAGATCCGTGCGCGACTTGAAGGTCCAGTCACGCCATGGGGCAATAACCTTGATATCCGGATTGAGGGCGTAGGCGGAAAGTTCGAAGCGAACCTGGTCGTTCCCCTTGCCGGTCGCGCCATGGGCGATCGCGTCCGCGCCGGTCTTGGCGGCGATCTCGACGAGGTGCTTGGAGATCAGCGGGCGGGCAATGGAGGTGCCAAGCAAATAGACGCCCTCATAGATGGCATTGGCCCGGAACATGGGAAAAACGAAATCACGAACGAATTCCTCGCGCACGTCCTCGATGTAGATTTCCTTGATGCCGAGCATTTCGGCTTTCTTGCGCGCCGGCTCGAGCTCCTCGCCCTGGCCGAGGTCGGCAGTGAAGGTGACGACGTCCGCGCCAAGCTCCGTCTGCAGCCACTTCAAAATGATCGATGTGTCGAGGCCGCCGGAATAGGCCAGCACGACTTTCTTGACGTCTTTCCACTTGTCCATTTTGCTATCCCTGATCCCGGGAACCACTTTCGTTCCGTTGCGGTCTTTTAACAGCTAGCGCCATGTTGGCAAGCGTCGCACCAAGGTGAAATCGACGCATTCTATCAGCGTGTGGCGATCCAACCGCGCTGGCCGTATGCGCTGCGCGCCCCGATCAGGTCACGGGCCTTCAGCGCCGCGACGAAGGGTTGCCATTCGACCCGTCGCCAGCCGGCAACGACTTCCTCGACTTTGAACCCTTGCGACTTGAGTGTGTCCGCTACGGATTGCTCGTTGGTCATGACAAGCCTGATGCCGGGGCGGATGCCAGTCTCAGGGAACCGTCGCATTTGTGGGAACGGGGCTTCGCGATCCATATAAAGCCGTACCTTTGCGGCGTCGAGGTGCGAGCCGATAAAGAGCACCTGATCCTGTGGCAGATGCAATGGTCCTGCCTTTGCCGCGATGACCGCGCCTATGTCTGGTAGAAGGAGTCCGCGCAGCACGGGAGTGCTGACAAACGCCGCGCCGAGCAGAAGCAGCGCAAAACACGTGGCCAATCTTTCCGTGGCTGCGCTCCTGCTGTAGAGCCACAGGCCCGCCAACCCCATGGCTGCGACGACCGCGAGGGCGACGACGATGACAGGTGGCAGGAGCAGCAAACCGAGTAGCAAGACCACCGCCAACGCGCCGGCCATCAAAATCATCGAGATGCGCAAGATGACCCGCAGGACGTTGTCCGCACGCTGATCCATGACCGATTGTAGAGCTACTGCGAGAAGCACGCAAAGGAGCGGAATGACGGGAATGACGTAGCGATGCGACGCGTAGCGGGAGAGCAAAAAGATAACAGCGACTGTGATGATCCATCCTGCGATGAACGGCGCGGCTGCGCCGATCGACTGGACGGTCGGACGCTTCCCGCTGGTCCTCGCGCCGACAAGAAGCATGACCAGCCAAAGGAGCACGGGTAGCAAAAGTCCGGCGATGTTGCTCGTAATCCCGTCAAAGAAGGTGCCGATGCTGATCGCTACCTTTTCCGAAAGCTGGTCGCCAAACGAAGTCGGATGCAAGCTCGCTGGAGGCGGCGAAGGATTGATAGGCGAACCAGGCACCAAAGATGACAATCGAGGGTAGGACAATGATGGGCTTCCAAAGCCGCTGCGCGCGACTGCGCACTGAAGGCACGGCTATGGCGTAAGCCACGACATACCCGACCATGGCGAGGGGCAGGAGGCCCTTGGTCAGGACGGCAAATCCGGTTCCGCCGTAGGCGAGAAGACCATAGGTCTGCTGTCGGTCGTCCTTGAAGAGGAGACCGGTGAAGCCGATGAAGCCCAGGAGCATGAACAGTGTCAGCGGCAGAATGGCGTTGAAACTGGCGCGCAGGAATACGGCGTTGGTGGCAAGCAATGCCGCCGCAAGCAGCGCCGTTTGGTCGTTGCGCGTGAGGATGCGGGTGAACTGAAATGTAGCCAGGAGAATAGCGGCACCGCCGACAAGCCAGAAGAAGCGCGAACCGACGACCGAGATGCCGAATATTTCCATCCCCACAAGGCTCATCCAATAGGTAAAAGGTGGCTTTGTAAGCCTTCCGTCGCCTTCCGCCGTATGCGGCGTCAGATAATCGCCGCTCTGCATCATGATGACGGCGCCGTTCGACTAGTAACGCTCGTCCGGGAAATGCAGGATCAAGCTCGAACCAAGGGGGAGGAGGCCGATGATGAAGGCGAGAGCGAGAAGTATTGCGGGCTTCGTTCTGGATGTGGCATTGGTCGACGGACCCGGTTGACCGGAACCTGTCATGGTGTCTTGGGGCATTGTTTCTTCTTGGCACCTATTGTTCTTGTTCGGGCTACATAGCCGCTTTCAGCCCTGCCCGCCAAGGCAAAGATGCAAGGTCGCGGCTAGTGGGAGGGTAAGGTCACGATGCGCTCCGTGTGCCGGGGTAGAAGTTTCTCGTCAAAACCTCGCTCAGAAACGCCACTACCGAGAAAATGACCAACGTCGACAGTGAACCGAGGACGATGTCGGAAAGGTAGTGGCGACCAAAGGCAACACGAAGCATGTCCGTTAGGACTACGATCCCCAACATGAACCAGAATACCTTCTGTCGCGGTTGATGCGGCCAGAGCGGCAGGAGGCAGATGATCCAGGCAATCCCTGCGGCTTCGCCGGAGACAAACGAGCAGTTATGCATGCATGATCTCGACCATTCGGCGGCAGCGGCGAAGGGAAGATCGCCGCCGAAGAGCAACGTGTCCGCCGGCCGCGGCCTGCCGACGAATTCCTTCAAGAACGCATTCACCAATAGCCCGGGGCCAAGCGCCAATGTAATCACCGCCGCGGTCGAAATGCGGACGCGCTCGTGGTTCCATCGAAGACCCGAAGCGAGATCGCGGAGGGCAAGCGTAACGACAATGCTGGCTCCTACCATAGGCAACGCATAGAAGACGCGGCGGAGCGTTTTCAGAAATCGCACCGAACTAGCCGGAAAATCGCCGCAGATCACGGTGATGGCGCCATTACCGCACTCATGCGGAACAAAAAAAGCGACGAGACCGCCTTGTCGAACTCAGGCGCGCTGTTGAAAAGGATCGCGAGCGCTATCCCGAGTATCAGAAGCGCGGCGAGACAGGTTGGCTCGCTCCATGCGCCGAAACCATAGGGTGTGGTGCCACATGCCTTCGAGGTTGTTCGGTAGTAGGCCATGGCTTCCCTGGCGGCCGAAAAAGTTCAGCCCGTTGTGCAGCGCTTATATTGCAGCGTCATTACGGCGTGATCGGGAAGTTATCGTGCCCTTGCTATGGCAATTTTTGTTGGCGTCACCGCGACAGCTGGAATCTGATAGCCAAAATCGATCTTTCGCGTTAGTTTCCGCCCGCTTCGACGGAGTACTGTTATGAATTTCATTCCAGATTGGCCGACTATTCTCCAATTTGCCATCGCGACCTTCGTATTATCCATAACGCCCGGGCCGGATATGACGCTTTTCGTTGGAAGGGCGCTTTCGGAAGGGAAAGCCGCGGGGTTTGCTTGCCTTGCCGGTGCCAGCACCGGGATCGTCGTGCATACGACAATGGTCGCCATCGGTTTGTCGGCATTGATCGTTGCCTCGCCGGCCGCTTTTTTTGCTCTGAAGATCGTCGGCGCCGGCTACCTTGTCTGGCTTGCCTTCCAGGCGATCCGCAATGGCTCAGCATTCTCACCCGAAAAGAAAGTTGGCCAGTCGCACACGCTTTTCCAAAACTGGTTGACGGGTTTTGGCATCAACCTGCTCAATCCGAAGATTATTCTCTTTTTCATGACGTTCCTGCCTCAGTTCGTGTCGGCAAGTGATCCGCACGCGCCGGGAAAGCTGTTCTTCCTCGGGGTGTTGTTCATCCCAATGGCCTTGCCTGTCGTGACGCCGATGATTATCGCGGCCGATCGCTTCTCGAAGCTGCTGAAGAAGAATCCGACAGTCACGCGCGTCACCGACTGGTTGTTTGCCGGCGTGTTTTCGGCCTTCGCCGCAAAGATTCTTATGGCGCAGGCGAAATAGGCTAATCGTTTCGATCACGAGGACGCTGCGCCCCAAGGCCAGCCGTTCGTCCTGAGACCAGCCAGTAGACCACCCCGCCGACGACACCCGTGGCGAGGATCGCCGCAAACGTACTTATATCCTCTGACTGTGGCCGCCATTTCCATACGATGACGAAGAGGGCGGTTGCAGCGCCGCCGAGGGCATAGAAAAGCCAATCACGCCATCCAGTCAGTTCGGCATAGACGATCAGCACCGCGGACGGCACGAAGACGCTGTATCCGATGACAACGGCGAAGACCGGGACGCTCGTATAAAGGAACGGTCCTTCGGTGCCGATCCACTCAGAACTGCCGATCAGCAGCATGTTGAGGAAGATCGACGCGACGATGATGGCACAGATGAACCCGAAAACGGCCAGGGCAAAGCGGAAGAGATAATGCAGAAGCTGGGTCAATCGTCGCCGTGCCCGGCGATCATCGCCGCTTCGAAGGCAAGGCGGTCGGTCTTCTTCATCCGCTCCGATTCGGATTTCAGCTGACCGCACGCGGCAAGAATATCCCGGCCGCGCGGGGTGCGTATCGGCGAAGCATAGCCGGCATTGTTCACGTAATCCGCAAACTTTTCGATCTGTTCCCAATCGGAACACTGATAGTTGACGCCCGGCCATGGGTTGAAGGGGATAAGGTTGATCTTGGCCGGAATGCCCTTCAGAAGGCGGACCAATTCCCGTGCGTCGTCGAGCGAATCATTGACGCCCTTGAGCATTACATATTCGAAGGTGATGCGCTTCGAATTGGAAAGGCTCGGATAGGCCCGGCAGGCATCAAGCAGTTCCTTCAGCGGATACTTCTTGTTGATCGGTACGAGCATGTCGCGCAAATCGTCGTTCACCGCATGCAAGGAGATTGCCAGCATGACACCGATCTCTTCGCCGGTGCGGTAAATCTCTGGCACGACGCCTGATGTCGAAAGGGTGATGCGGCGCTTGGAGAGGGAGAGCCCATCGCCGTCGGAGGCGATCAGCAGCGCCTTCTTCACATTCTCGAAATTGTAGAGCGGTTCGCCCATGCCCATCATGACGATGTTGGAGACCTTGCGGCCTTCAGCCGGGACGATCGCTCCATCGGGTGTATTGCGATCGGGGAAATCGCCAAGGCGGTCACGTGCTATGAGCAATTGAGAAAGGATTTCCTCCGCCGTCAGATTACGCACGAGCTTCTGCGTGCCGGTATGGCAGAAGGAGCAGGTGAGGGTGCACCCAACCTGGCTGGAGATGCACAGTGTACCGCGCCCTTCCTCGGGGATATAGACCGTCTCGATCTCGACGGGCCGCCCGGCGCCGCGCGGGGGAAAGCGAAACAGCCACTTGCGCGTACCGTCATTGGAAATCTGTTCTTCGACGATTTCCGGACGGGCGATGGTGAAATGGCGGGCGAGCAGTTCCCGCATGTCGCGGGAGATGTTCAGCATGTCAGAAAAATCAGAAACGCCGCGCACGTAGAGCCAGTGCCAAAGTTGCGCCACACGCATCTTCACCTGACGCTCCGGCACACCAATGGCGATGAGCGCCTCGCCAATTTCTGCGCGCGTCAGGCCGATCAGCGAAGGCATTTCTGCCACCGAGGCAGGGCGTGCGTCACGGGATTTGTCCCGGGCAACAGAGTGTGTCAGGTCAAGCGCTACAGACATGGGATTTTCTAACGTTCTTTCGTGAAGCGCGGCTCATATCACGTTCCGCTCCGACATGCAAAAGGCCGGACATGCACTGCCGGCCTTTGTGGGATGTCGGATAATAGACGGGCGTTACTTACAGGTTGCTATCGCCTTCAATGCCGCCGATACGCCCTTCAGCGAATAACCATAGCTCGTCTTCGTTCCGCGTTTTGACACGGCGCTGATCGTCATCTTGTGACCCGTGCGAAGTGCGGCGACCAGTTGTGGTTCTTCGGCGGCATTCTCCATCCAGCCATGGCTGCCGTTGGTGAACATCGAGAATGTGCGTTCATCGATCGTGACGGTGACCTTCGAGTCCTTCTGCAATTCGTAACCCGCCTTGAACTGCGGTTCAAAGCTTACGTTCTGTCCCGGCTTCTGGCTTACCATGAAGAAATTGTCGCCGTGGTCGATCTTGGCGGGCTGCTTGTCGACCGGAACGGATAGTACGTAACAGACTTTCCCATTGCCCTGCTGGTAGCTATAGGCGCCCCAGGCATTGAACTGGCTGATCTGACTCGGGGTTTGGGCAAGAGCTGTACCTGTCACTCCAAGTATGATGACAGACGTCGCTACGATTGATTTTCCAAACATTTTACCTACCAGTTTCCATCTTTCACTTCATAACTCGTGAACCGGCAATGGCTCGGATAGATCCGATTGCGGCATTGTCCAGTTCGCTTCTCTTAATTTGACTTAATCTGGGTTACCAAACGGTGAAGACGGGGTCAAAAAAGCGATTGCAAGAGCCAGAAGTTACGTCCTTTTTCAAAGTCCCACACATCAAGTCCAGCCAAACAAAAGCGGCGACACTTTGACGATCTGCGACATCACGGGCTTGTGATTGAGATGCGGACAGATGCGAAAACTCAACGCTTTGCAGGATCACGATCGAGATCGTCGAGCGCCTTCCTGGCGGCCGCTCGATGCGCGGGTGTGATGTGAGTGCGTATTGCAGTCAGTGCCGCCATCAGCACAGCCGCATCATCGGTGAACCCAAGACCAAAGATAAAGTCCGGAATGAAATCGAGCGGCAGGACAAAATAGGCGAGCGAGGCAAGAAGAATGCCACGCACTCTGGTCGGCGTTGCCGGATCGAGCGCGGCGTAATAGGCTGCGATGACCTCGTCAAGAAACGGTATGGCCTTGGCAGCCTTTCGAATAGTCTTCCAAAACTGCGTGCGAACCCGCTCCTCGCGGCTGCGCTGCTTGTCTTCGCTGCCGGGCTCCAGAATTTCACCAATCTTAACGTCGTCCATCCCTGTTCCTTCAGAGGTTTCAAATCAACATGGGTAGGATGGCGTCGGCGTACAAGGCTTGCGATCAATTTGCCGTGAGATTATCCATCGTATCCCACAGAAACCCGCCCCATCTCGCCAAATCGACGGGAACCGTATTCATGACAAAACCTCCTTACCGTTCCGTCCTTTTCGTGTGTCTCGGCAACATATGCCGCTCGCCGCTCGCGGAAGGCGTCTTTCGCTCTGTTCTAGCCGGCGAGGGAAAGCATCTTAGCGTAGAAATCGATTCTGCCGGCACAAACGGCTATCATACTGGCGAAGCGCCGGATCGCCGGTCCATTCATGTTGCGCGGAACCACGGAATTGACATTTCGGACCAACGGTGCCGCCAGCTGACACACAGGGATTTCACTCGGTTCGACCTGCTCGTCGGCATGGATCGCGCAAATATGGCAACCATTGCCACGCGAAGGCCCGGCGGCGGCACCGCGACGATTGGGTTATTCAACGAGTTCGCATTGGGAGACCCGGCCGAAATTCCTGATCCCTATTACGGTTCCGACGCGGATTTCGAGCGTGTCTACCGTATGGTTCTTGCCGCCTCCAAGGGCCTTTCCAAGCTGTTCTGAAACGATGTACGCGGTGCTTCGAGCGGCCAGGCCTCCTCGACGATGTATGGACCGCCGCCCACAGAGTCACGCGACGACATCAGGACGAAGCGCCCGATCCTGAACGGCGCCGTTGAGAAATTGCCGCGCGATGAGAGGTAGTGAGCTACCTCTTCGTTGCGAACATTGCGCAGGCGGGCAAGCGTGACGTGAGGCGTAAATTTACGCGGATCCGCCGGCAACATCAGCCGCTGACAGATACGCTCGATTTCAGCCTGCAGCGCCTGAATGTCGGGCGATGGCGACACACCAGCAAATATACTATGCGGCTTCCTCGACCCGAAAGCATTGACGCCGGAAAGTTTCAGTGTGAACTCGGGGCGTCGGATACGGTCGAGTGCATTGGCTACCTCGTCGGCGACATGGCCTTCGACGTCACCGATGAACCGCAATGTTATGTGATAGTTTTCGACGTCAATCCATCGGGCGCCTGGTAAACCACCGCGCAGGAGCGACAGTGAGAGGGCGGCGTCCCTCGGGATTTCGAGGGCAGTAAAGAGACGCGGCATAAGGCATCCTCCCCGAATCGAGTTGTCATTCTAGAGAATCATCGAATGAGTCCGGGAGCAAGGCATTCCTTGTGATTATCTTCGTGCGCGACATATTGGACACGCATTGTCCCCCGGAAGTTGTGCCACGCCGAAACCGAGCCATCGGAACACCAACTTTCGGGGGCGACTTTTACTGCGTGCCGGCTGCGTCGCTCGACGCCGCAATGGTCTTTTCCATAACCGGCATGAAGCCTTCCACCATGCGGGCAACCCCCTTGGCGTTGGGATGCATGCCGTCTTCAAGCTGCAGGGATTTCTCTGTCGCGACCCCGTCCATGAAGAACGGATAGAGCGGCACATTATATTTTTCCGCTAGACGCGGGAAAATCGAATTGAACTTCTCTTCGTAGTCGCGGCCCATGTTTGGCGGTGCCAGCATGCCGGCAATGATGACCTTGACGTTGCGCTGCTTCAGCCGCTCGAGGATCTCGGAGAGGTTCTTCTCGCTGATTTCCGGTGAGATACCGCGCAAAGCGTCATTCGCACCGAATTCGAGGATAACCATGTCCGTGCCATCCGGGACTGACCAGTCAAGCCGTGACAGACCATCAGTCGTCGTTTCTCCGGCAACGCCGGCATTGGCGACGGTGACGTTGACTCCCTTATCCTTCAAGGCTTTCTCAAGTTGTGCCGTAAAGGAATCCTGAACCGGCAATTCAAAGCCCGACATCAGGCTGTCGCCAAAACCGACAACGGCCAGCGGTCGATCGGACACGGCATTTTGATTGGCCAAAGCCAGTGACGGCAATGCAACAAGGCCAATCGAAACCAGTATTTGTATCAAGGGTTTGAATCTCATTTGTGGCTACCCATATCAGTCCAACCTGGCCAACTCGGCGCCGACCATATCGCAAAGGATTTCAATTCGTGACTAAATCCATGATTGCGCTTGATCACATTGAGTTGACACTCGGTAGCGGCGCCTCGTCCGTGCATGTGCTCAAGGACGTTTCCCTGAGAATCAATTCCGGCCAGTCTGTCGGCATCGTTGGTCCTTCCGGTTCAGGCAAATCCACCCTTCTCATGGTCCTCGCCGGGCTTGAGCAAGTCGATTCGGGCTCCGTTGAGATAGCCGGTGAAAAACTGGAAAAGATGAATGAGGATGAGGCGGCGGCGTTTCGTGGCCGGAACATCGGCATCGTTTTCCAGTCATTCCATCTCATTCCGAACATGACCGCGCTGGAAAACGTGGCCGTCCCGTTGGAACTCGCCGGCAATCCCGATGCCTTCGCCATCGCAGAGCGTGTGCTCGCCGCGGTCGGCCTCGCAGACCGCGTCACGCATTATCCCGGCGAACTCTCCGGCGGCGAACAGCAGCGTGTTGCTATCGCGCGGGCGCTGGCGCCATCGCCAAAGATCCTCATTGCTGACGAGCCGACAGGTAATCTCGATACGGCAACGGGTAAGCAAATTGCCGATCTTCTCTTTGAGAAGCAGAAGGAACTTGGACTGACGCTGGTGCTCGTCACCCACGATGCTTCGCTTGCTGGCCGATGCGACCGGGAAATCCGTGTTCGCTCGGGTAGGATCGAAGCTGATGAAGATGCGCCGGAACTGGCGAAAACCGCATGAGCGAAAGTTCACCATCCCGAGCAACTCCCTCGCTGAAGCTCGCACTTGCTTTCGCCTTGCGCGAGATGCGCAGCGGCTTGGCTGGGTTCTATATCTTTCTCGCCTGTATTGCGCTTGGGGTCGCGGCGATTGGCGGCGTCAATTCCGTCGCAAATGCGGTCAGCGCCGGCATATCTTCGCAGGGCCAAAACATCCTTGGCGGAGATCTGCGATTTCAGTTAAACCAGCGAGAGGTGAATCCCGACGAGCGAGCCTTTCTTGAGAGCAAGGGGCGCGTCGCGGTCAGCGCCAATATGCGATCCATGGCAAGACTGCCAGACGGTTCGGATCAGTCTCTGGTGGAACTCAAGGCCGTGGACGGCGCCTATCCGCTCTACGGCTCGTTGGTGACGACGCCAGCAGGCGATGACGAGGCGCTCTTCGCCGAGATGAACGGCGCGTACGGGGCGGCTGTTGCGCAAGTACTGCTCGACCGACTGAACCTCAAGCTTGGCGATCGAGTCCTCGTTGGAGAAAAAACGTTTGAATTGCGTGCGGTCATCGATAATGAGCCCGATCTTCTTTCCGACGGCTTTGGCTTTGCACCGCGAATGATGGTCTCGCTGGCCGGGCTTGACGCTGCCGGACTCGTCCAGCCCGGTAGCCTGGTCGAGCACAGTTACAAGATCGCGCTGCCTGCGGGATCAAGCGAAGCTGCACTTACCGAGATACGCGACCAAGCCAAGGACAAGTTTCCGCAGGCTGGCTGGAGTATCCGCGGCCGGACGAATGCTGCTCCGTCGCTCAGCGCCAATATCGAACGCTTCTCACAGTTTCTGACGCTGGTTGGTCTGACGGCACTGATCGTCGGCGGTGTGGGCGTGGCGAACGCGGTTCGGGCCTATATTGATGCTAAACGAGGCGTCATCGCCACTTTCAAGTCGCTCGGTGCGCCGGGTTGGTTCGTCATTGCGGTCTATCTTTCTCAGATATTGATCATTGCACTCCTCGGCATCGCCGTTGGTCTCGTGCTTGCCGCTATCATTCCCTACGTTTCAGGCTATGCCCTGCAGAACGTCCTGCCTATCGCGGCAAAAGGCGGCTTTTTTCCCGGCGCCCTGGCCTGGGCAGCACTGTTCGGATTCCTGACGACGCTTGCCTTTGCGATACTGCCGCTTGGACGAGCACGCGACGTTCCGGCAACGGCACTCTTTCGGGAGCAGGGATTCGAACAACGCGGATGGCCAAAGCCCGCCTATCTTCTTGCGGCTGGCGTGGTCATCGCGGTCCTTTGCGGGCTCGCCGTGCTCTTTTCCTACGACAGGCGCATCGCCATAATCTTCATCGGAGCGGTGGCGTTTTCATTCGTCGTTCTGCGCGGCGTTTCTCTTGCTGTCCAATGGCTCGCGCGGCGGGCCCCGCGGGTACGCTCAACCGCATTGCGACTGGCCATTGGTAACATTCACCGCCCGGGCGCCCTCACGCCTTCTGTCGTTCTTTCTTTGGGGCTTGGTCTCACTCTGCTTGTTACGCTGGCGCTCATCGATGGCAGTCTGCGCCACCAACTTGCCGGCAACCTGCCCGAACGAGCGCCGAATTTCTTCTTTGTCGATATTCAAAGCCGGCAGGTGGACGCATTCAAGGAGGTTTTGCAGAAATCGGCGCCTAACGGCAAGATCGTGAGCGCTCCCATGTTGCGTGGCCGCATCGTCGCCCTCAATGGCACGGACGTTACCAAGCTGACTATTCCCCCGGAGGGAGCATGGGTGCTGCGCGGTGACCGGGGCATTACCTATGCGAAGAACGTTCCGGAGAACTCCGCATTGACAAAGGGCGACTGGTGGCCGGCCGACTATACCGGCGAACCGCTCGTGTCGTTCTCGGCGGAGGAGGCGACCAATCTCGGCCTGAAGGTCGGTGACACTGTGACGGTAAATGTCCTTGGCCGGAATGTCACGGCGCGGATCGCCAACCTGCGTCAACTCCAATGGGAATCGCTGGCCATCAACTTCGTAATGGTCTTTTCGCCGAACACTTTCGCCGGAGCGCCGCACGCCTGGCTTGCCACGCTGACGGACCCGACTTCGACCGCACAGGAGGAAGCCGCTGTCATGCGTAATGTGACGCAGGCTTTCCCGGCAGTAACGACCGTGCGTGTCAAGGATGCGATTACCATTGCCAACGAACTCGTCGGCCAGCTTGCGGTTGCGATCCGTGCTGCCGCTTCGGTGGCGCTTGTCGCTTCGATACTCGTGCTTGGCGGAGCGCTTGCCGCCGGCAACCGCGCCCGTGTGCACGATGCTGTGGTCCTCAAGACGCTCGGCGCGACGCGGCGCACGCTGATCAAGGCGTTCAGCCTCGAATACATGCTGCTGGGGCTTTCAACGGCTATCTTCGCGCTTCTGGCAGGGGGTGCGGCAGCCTGGTATATCGTCGTGCGCGTGATGACGTTGCCGGCCTATTTCCAGCCGGAAGTCGGGGTAATGACCGTCATTATCGCACTCGTATTGACCGTCGGATTTGGGCTCGCCGGAACCTGGAGAATTCTTGGCCAAAAGGCTGCGCCAATCCTGCGAAACCTCTGAAATGTCTAAAAGAGTGTAAATTTTACCATTCCAGTCAGTATTTCGTGCCGTAACACGCAATCTTGAGTAGTTGAGGTCTTGTTATGGACCCAACGAATCCCCATAATTCGTCGCAAGGCATGCTGGGGTCCCGCCAGCGGCGCCTGGGGAAAAACCCGACACCCGACGGGACGAAGCAAATGAGGAAAACCATGGCTGACTATCGCAATATCCAGGCCCGCACATCGGCCGGAATGCGTGTGGACGCGGGGATCGATCAGGGTCTGCGCAGCTACATGCTGAAGGTCTACAATCTTATGGGTATCGGTCTCGCAGTGACCGGCCTCGCTGCGCTCGCCACCGTATATCTCGCGACAACCAATGACCCATCGCTCGCTGCCGCACAGTTGCCAAACGGCAAGATGCTGACCAATATCGGCGTTGCACTCTACGGTTCGCCATTGCGCTGGGTTGTCATGCTCGCGCCGCTTGCTGCAGTGTTCTTCTTGAGTTTCCGCATTGAGCGGATGAGCGTATCTGCAGCCCAGACCACGTTCTGGGCCTATGCGGCGCTTGTCGGACTTTCGCTGTCGTCGATCTTCCTGGTCTATACGTCGGCAAGCATCGTTCAGACGTTCTTCATCACCGCCGCATCATTCGGTGCCCTTTCGCTTTATGGCTACACCACGAAGCGTGATCTTTCCGGAATGGGCTCGTTCCTGTTCATGGGTCTGATCGGCATCATCCTTGCGTCACTGGTCAACATCTTCCTTGCATCGAGCGCGTTGCAGTTTGCAATCTCGGTCATTGGCGTTCTGGTCTTTGCAGGCCTCACCGCTTATGACACGCAGCAGATCAAGGAAATGTATTACGAAGGCGACGCTGCGGACACCTATGGCCGCAAGGCAATAATGGGTGCGTTGCGGCTTTATCTCGACTTCATCAACATGTTCATGTTCCTGCTTCAGTTCCTGGGCAACCGCGAATAAGCTTCAAACAACGAACCGGAAAAAGGGCAGTGGAAACGCTGCCCTTTTTCTTTTGCCGCGATTTGCCAGTCTATCGGAAAGGCATTGCGGGTTTCCTCTTT
>NZ_JBBNAM010000415.1:0-4621 GCF_037994425.1 Phyllobacterium sp. | reverse complement strand
CTTCCAGCGTCATCATGTGACCGAAATAATCCTCGTCGCTCTTCATCTCGTGGTCATAGGCAGTGACTTTGCCGCGTACGGATATGCCGGCGTCGTGGACGGTTTCCGCACTTCCAGATATCAGCGGATGCCACCAGTAAAGATCACGGCCCTCGTCGATCAGGCGATAGCCGCATGTTTCAGGCGGCCAATCGACGGTGCGGACGATCTCGGGAGTCAAGAACACGCAATCGGGCACCTTCGCCTTGCGGTGTACATAGTCCGAGCATTGGCAGGTACCGGCATCGAGAAGGGTGCAGGCAACGGTGGTGAAATAGATCTCTTCAGTATCTTCATCTTCGAGCTTGTGCAGGCAACAGCGGCCGCAGCCGTCGCACAGGCTCTCCCATTCGGAGCGATTAAGCTCATCCAGGGTTTTGATCTTCCAGAAAGGTTCAGCAGGCATGCGCTGAAATACATCGCACCGAGTGCCGCGTCCATTCTTAAAAGATGAACACCAGATGAACGGCCCCTTCACGGCACATACAGGCAAAGGCTGCAAACGTGGCCGGGATCAGTTCGGTCAACGTCGGGGCCGGACGCATTGCCATCGGCAATGGAAACTCAACGAAGATCGCAATGGACAATCCGTTGCCACAAACGGGAACAAGGTTG
This sequence comes from Phyllobacterium sp., assembly GCF_037994425.1. Classification (NCBI taxonomy): domain Bacteria; kingdom Pseudomonadati; phylum Pseudomonadota; class Alphaproteobacteria; order Hyphomicrobiales; family Phyllobacteriaceae; genus Phyllobacterium; species Phyllobacterium sp. The sequence goes on along the minus strand of NZ_JBBNAM010000415.1, from coordinate 3,967 downwards.
CGATCGCGAACATTTGACGTGTTTCAACAAGAAGGAACGCGAGACAGGGATGACAATGAAACGTACAGCGCTCTTTTTTGCCTCCACAGCAATTCTTTTCTCCTCTCCCTCGGCCATGGCCGAGCAGGCTCCGCTCAATCGGCCCTACATTTCATCCAATTCCAACACGCCGCTGATTCTGGCGCAGGCCGAACAGGCGGCGCCAGCGCAGGAAGATCCCGCGCAGGAGGAATTGAAGCGCAAGGCCGTGCAACAGGCGGAAGAACAGGCAAAGCAGCAGGCTGACGAGCAAGCGAAGCAGCAGGCCGAAGAGGTCAAGCGCGCTGCGCAGGCCGAGGCCGAAAAGGCAGCCGAGCAGCAAAAAGCCGTTGAAGAAGAGGCAAACCGCAAGGCCGCGGAAGATGCCAAGGCCGCCAAGGCCGCGGAGGCGGAAGCCGCCCAGCAGGCCGAGGAAGCCAAGCGTGCCGCCCAGGCTGAGGCTGACAAGGCTGCCGAACAGCAGAAGGCCGTTGAGGAAGAAGTAAAGCGCAAGGCGGCTGAAGAAGCCAAGGCGGCAAAGGCTGCCGAAAAGCAGGCCGCAGAAGATGCCAACAAGGCAAAGCGCGACGCCGAGGCCGAGGCCAACAAAACAGCGGAGCAGCAAAAAGCGGTAGAGGAGGAAGCGCGAAAGAAAGCCGCTGCCGAGTCCGATGCCGCAAAGGCGGCCGAGCAGGAAACGGCAAAGCAGGCAGAACAGGCCAAGAAGGCGACTGAACACGAAGCTGCGAAGGCCGAGGAAGCGCAGAAGGCCGCCGAGGAGGACGCGCGCAAGAAGGCGGAAAGCACACAGAAGGCCGCAGACAAGCAGGCGGAAAAGGCGGCAGAAGATGCCAGGAAGGCCGCGGATGAGGCTGCAAAGCAAACCCAGCCCGCGACCGAGGCGCCCGCAACGGCCGACAAGCCCGCCGGTGAAAAGCCTGCAACAGCGCCTGATCAGGCGACGGGCGAAAGTACGCCCGCCAAGCCAGCCGATACTGCAACCGGCCAGCAAGCAACGCCCGCGCCTGCGGATGCCGCTCAGCCAGCCCCACAGGAGGCGTCCCCCCTCCCAGCAAACGCTGCACCAGTTCTCGACAGCGACAAGCCGGCTCCAGGAACCGAGGCGAAGGATCGGGGCCAAGGCAAACGCAACACCAAATCCGAGCAGGCGGGACAGGCTCCCTCGGCAACGGAACAGCCGGTTGCCCAGCAGCCGGAAACACCGGCTGCCCCGGCTCCCAAGAGTGACGCAGACGTGCAGCAGGCGATCACGCCGATTAAGATCGAACCCGTGCTCGTTGAAAAGGGCACCCGTATCAAACAGGCGCGGCGCGACGAGCGGCCGGCCGATGTGCAGGTGATCAAGCAATATGACAATCGCGCCATCGTCGAGGTCAACAACAATGTCTTCGTCGAAAGCTCCGATCGTCCACGGATGACCCGCAACGCCCAAGACGTCTACTACGAAGACCTGCCGCGTCGCCGGACGCGGGAGACCATCGTCCGTGACAATGGCGTGCAGATCGTGACAATCCGTAATCGCTACGGCGATGTCATCCAGCGTTCGCGTATCACCCCGGACGGACGCGAGGTGTTGTTGACCTATGCCCCCGACTATGACCGTGAGGAGCGGATCACTTGGCGCGATCCGGGCGACGACCTGCCACAGCTACGCCTCGACATTCCGGTGCGCGATTATATCCTCGATGCCGAGGAGGCCCCTGAGGAAGAGGTCTATGACTTCTTTGCCCGCCCGCCAGTCGAGCGTGTCGAACGCATCTACTCGGTCGACGAAGTCAAACGCTCGGCGCGCATTCGCGACAAGGTCCGCCGCGTCGATCTCGATACGATTACCTTCGCCTTCGGGTCGGCGGAGATTGGCGAGGACCAGATCGAGCGCCTGGATAGCGTTGCCAAGGCGATGGCACAAACTCTGAAGAAGAACCCGGCCGAAACCTTCCTGATTGAGGGCCACACCGATGCGGTGGGTTCGGACCAGGCAAACCTCGTCCTGTCCGATAAGCGTGCAGAATCGGTGGCGCAGGCACTGACCAACGTCTTTGACATCCCGCCGGAAAACATGGCGACGCAAGGCTATGGCGAGCGCTACCTGAAGATCAGGACGGAATCGCCCGAGCAACAGAACCGCCGTGTTGCCATCCGCCGCATCACGCCGCTCGTCGCCCCCGTCGCCAGCAATAATTGATGGGCGTACAGCCGTGAAATAAAAACCCGGGCGATTGCCCGGGTTTTTTGTCGTTGCGGGTTGTGTTCGCAACCTTGATTGCTATGTGTTGGGCTGAACCTCATTTCACTATCTATTGGCTGAGCCCAGTTCGTAAAATTGGACCCACACTATGAAACGTATTGAAATTCTCGTTGAAAACATCATTCTCGCCTCGCGCTGGCTGCTGGTGGTCTTCTACCTCGCCCTCGCCCTCGCGCTCGCGATCTATGCGTTTTCCTTCGGCGGAAAACTAATCGATTTCGTCACCAAGGTCACCGTTCTCGATGAAACCGACACGATCCTGAAAATGCTCGGACTGATCGATGCGGCGCTCGTCGCCAGCCTCGTCGTCATGGTGATCATTTCCGGTTATGAGAACTTCGTCAGCCGCTTCGACCAAGCGGATGAGGTCCATTGGCTCGGCACGATCGATGCAGGATCGCTGAAGATCAAGGTTGCTTCGACCATTGTCGCCATATCCTCGATCCATCTCTTGCAGGTCTTTCTCAACCTCACACAGTTCAGCACGACACAATTGACCTGGTTCACGCTGATCCACCTTACCTTCGTGTTCTCGGCGCTGTTCCTTGCCTACATCGACAAACTGATGGTGAAGGACAAGGGCGCGAAGCAGTCCACCGAGCCGTCGCTTTAGCGTCGAACGGAACAGGCCGGCGACCTCCCCGTCGTTCAATACACCACCAAGCGCAAAGCAAAACGGGATGGGTTTTCACCCATCCCGTTTCATTTTATCAACCCAACAGATTAGCTGTCGAGGAACGAACGCAGCTTACGCGAACGGCTCGGATGCTTGAGCTTGCGTAGTGCTTTAGCTTCGATCTGGCGAATGCGCTCGCGCGTGACCGAGAACTGCTGGCCGACTTCTTCGAGCGTGTGGTCGGTGTTCATGCCGATGCCGAAGCGCATGCGCAGCACGCGTTCTTCACGCGGTGTCAGCGATGCGAGAACCCGCGTCGTCGTATCGCGCAGATTCGCCTGGATGGCGGCGTCGATCGGCAGAAGCGCATTCTTGTCCTCGATGAAATCGCCGAGATGTGAATCTTCTTCATCCCCGACCGGCGTTTCGAGCGAAATCGGTTCCTTGGCGATTTTCAAGACCTTGCGCACCTTTTCGAGCGGCATGGCGAGCTTTTCAGCAAGTTCTTCCGGCGTCGGCTCGCGGCCGATCTCATGCAGCATCTGGCGCGATGTACGGACGATCTTGTTGATCGTTTCGATCATGTGCACGGGAATACGGATCGTGCGCGCTTGATCGGCGATCGAACGCGTGATCGCCTGGCGAATCCACCAGGTCGCATAGGTCGAGAACTTGTAGCCGCGACGATACTCGAACTTGTCGACTGCCTTCATCAGGCCGATATTGCCTTCCTGGATGAGGTCGAGGAACTGCAGGCCGCGGTTGGTGTATTTCTTCGCAATCGAGATGACGAGACGCAGATTGGCCTCGACCATTTCCTTCTTGGCGAGCGCGGCTTCGCGTTCGCCCTTCTGCACCTGGTTGACGATGCGGCGGAATTCCGAGATCGAAATGGCGGTTTCCTGCGCCATGTTCTGGATTTCCGTACGAAGGTTCTTGATCGTGTCCTTCTCGTTCTTGGTGAACTCTTTCCAGCCGCGGGTCGTGAGGTTGGAGACGGCCTTCAGCCAATTGGGGTCGAGCTCGTTGCCCTGATATTCTTTCAGGAAGTCTTCGCGGCGCAC
>NZ_JBBNAM010000414.1:0-4462 GCF_037994425.1 Phyllobacterium sp. | reverse complement strand
CCGCCAGACCGCGCTTTCCTATGGGGTTGATATCGATTTCGACGACGCGGTTTCGGTGCTTGACGGCTGGCGAGCGCTTGTGCGGGCAATACCTGACGCCCACAGGCAATTCCTGAGCGGTCTGGCGCGATCCGTTGTCTTTGGCGATTTTTACTTTTGCCATGCCGGTGTCAGGCCCGGGGTCGCCCTCGACCTGCAGGATCCGGATGACCTTATCTGGATACGCGGCGAATTCCTCAACAATCCGACGCTTTATCCAAAGGTCATCGTGCACGGCCACACGCCGGTCAGCGACGTCGACATTCAGTCAAATCGCGTGAACCTCGACACCGGCGCGTTTGCCAGCGGTCGGCTCAGCGGGTTGATGATCGAAGGGGACCGGAAGTTTCGGCTTGAGGCAGTGAGAAACTAGCTCAACGCGACGACGTGCTTACGCCGTAGCCGTCGCTGGAGACGACACGTCCGCCGGCATCAACCGAAAACAGACCGACGCCCATGAACAGGATGGCTGAGAGCATTACGGCGGTCAAAAGTGCAGCACTCTTGGTGGTCATTTTCGGCGTTTCCATCGGTTGCGGGCCAGCTTGATGCCGGTAGCCCGTGGGGGCACTACAGGACACTTTGCTTACCAACTAGTGAATCGAAGACACGTTCCAAAGGAATCGAGAGTGGCTATCCGATTCTGGATTTACCTGTTGCAGAGTTGCAACGATTCCGTGCGGGGACCGATACCCTGCAAGACCTGAGCGAGCGGAAAAGACTGCTAAATCAAGGCAACCCACGCCCGGGCCAAAGCAAGCCCCGCGGCATCGGCAACTTCGCCGTCGCGGGCCACATACGCATCATAATTGTCCAACCATTCCGGGTAGTTAGAGGCGATTTGATCGTGGAATGCGTGCCGCCACTCCTCAACGAGGGTCGTATCGGCTTCGAAGTGAAACTGAATGCCGTAGATGGCCCGACCGATCCGAAACGCTTGATTGGCGGTCACGTCGCTCGACGCAAGACGGACCGCACCCTCCGGCAGCGTGAACGTATCACTGTGCCAATGAAAGATCGGAAAGCGCTCCGAAACGGACGAGAGGACTGGATCAGTGTCTCCTGCATCGGTTCGGGCCACTTCGTGCCAACCGAATTCCGGCGTGCAACCGAGAATGTTGTCAGCCCCATAGCCGCGCGCGACCAACTGGCTGCCAAGGCAGATGCCAAGCACTGCCTTGCCCGTGTCGCCAAAGTCCTTCGCCAATCGCGCCAGCGCGGGGAGGTAGGGATGGGTGTCATCGGCGAGAGCATTCTGGTCTCCGCCCAGCACCACGAGCGCATCATGCCCGGATGCGTCCGCCGGGAACGCCTCGCCAAGATAGGCCTGACGCAAGTCGATCGATGCTCCAACTTCGGTGAGCGCTCGTCCTACTTGCCCGAGCCCGGTATCCTGGTAATTCTGAATGACGAGAATGCGCATGATAACTGCCCGATGAATGCTTCGAAACTGTCGGATAGCATGGCGCCAATCGAGTCGAAAGCCGTCAAATGACCTTGCAGAACCGTGTTACTCCCTTTGGCGAAGTTGTCGCAGCGCCCTATCGCGGAACGATGATGGGCAATCGCGGCATCATCCACGACCCGGCGACGCGAACGCTCCTCAAACGGCGCTGGACGACGCGCGCATGGATCATTTGCGTGTGTGAGTTCAAGGGCGTCCGCCGCGAGGTCATGGCGCGGCAAAGCTGGACCGAGCTCTTCTTTCTCGATGAAGCAACGGCGCTTTCGGCTGGGCACCGGCCATGCTTCTACTGCCAGCGCCAGCGTGCGCTCGCCTTCCAGGCGGCATGGGCGGAGGGCAATGGTAATTTCTTGACGGCGCCGGGTATCGATAGTGTCCTGCATGGCGAACGGCTCGACCGGAGCCGTCGCAAAGCGCGTCATGCTATCGAGGGTCCGGTGCGCGGGCTTCCCGACGGCGCGATGATTGCAAGCGGTGACGATGCTTATCTCATCAAGGCCGGGAAGACCCATCTTTGGTCGTGGCAGGGGTATCAACCGGCCGAGCCCCGAGATGGGGCCATGCTGCTGACACCTCCCTCGACAGTCCGGGCACTGCGGGCAGGCTATCTGCCCCAGATGCATGGTTTTTGATCGTCAAACCTTCACACCTTCTGGCAACCGCCTGCCGAAACTCCAGCCGAGGCTGGTGCCAGCGGCGGCGATCAGGATGGCGGCGGAACCGACCAACTGGCTTGGCTGCAAGGCGTGTCCGAATGCGATGTAGTCTACGAGAATCGCAGCGATAGGATAGATGAAGGAGAGCGACCCGGTGATATGCGTCGGCAGCTTCTGGATCGCGCTGTAGAGCAGGATATACATCAGCCCGGTGTGCACGACGCCGATCGTCACTATGCTGGCCCATTGCCCGGAACTCTGTGGCAACGCGCTGAAATCGGCGAGCGGGGCAAGCATGACAATGCCGACGCAGACCTGAATCAAGGCAATGAGATGCGGCGGCGTACCCTTCAGCCGCTTGGCGACGATCGCAGCGATCGCATAGAGAAATGCGGCGCCGAGCGCCAGAGCAATCCCGGCCATATAATCCGAACCGCTATAGGCGGCACCAGGCTTGGCCTGCACGATCAAAAGCATGCCGGCAAATGCGACACCCAGCCAGAACAGCTTCGTGACAGTGAGTTTTTCCTTGAAGATCAGTGCGCCGAGCCCGACGAGCATGAAGGGTTGGACATTATAGACGGTCGTTGCGATGGCTATGGACGCCCGGGGATAGGCAGCAAAGAGCAGAACCCAATTGAAGACGATCGCCATGCCACCGATGACGGCGAGCCCGAACAGCTTCGGCGAGATGATATCCCGCCGCAACAGCCCAAGTGCCGCGCAGACGGCAAGCAGGGTCAGGGCACCGATGGCACAGCGCCAGAACACGACCGAAAATACCGGCTGGCCTGACATGAGTACGAACCAGCCGATCGTTCCCGAAATGACCATCGCAGTCGTCATCTCGACACTGCCTCTGACGATTTCCTTTTCCATGTCACTGCTCCCTCATCCAACGAGGCAAAGTCTATGCTCGCGACACTGGATTTGCTATGATCGTGAAAAGGCAAATCATTTACTTTGCCTTTTTAATTCAGGCGAAGTGCGGCAAACACCTTACAGGAACGCCATGTTGGACGAACTTGACCGAACGATCCTCGAAATTCTCATTGACGATGCACGCATATCGCTGAAGGAACTCAGCCAGAAAGTCGGCCTGTCCTCCCCAAGCGTCTCGGAACGCCTACGGCGGCTCGAGGAAAAGAAGGTCATCCGCTCCTTTACGGTCGATATCGATCCCGTCGCGCTCGGCTATAGTCTGACCGCGATCGTGCGCGTTCGCCCCCTTCCCGGCATGCTGCATATTGTTGAACGCCTGATAAAGGAGACGCCGGAGATCACCGAGTGCGACAAGGTTACCGGCGATGATTGTTTCATCGGCAAGCTGCAATTTCGCACCATGGAACAGCTTGATTCGATTCTTGACCGGATCGCGGAAAAGGCTGAAACCAACACCTCGATCGTCAAGTCGTCCCCTGTCAAGCGGCGCTTGCCGCCTCTCTCCTGAGAAGATCTAGAATGCGCGCCAATTACAAGATGCAGAGGCTTTACGTCACCAGCGATCTCGCCAAAAGTGCAGGCGTTGCGGCCACTCCTGATGCCGTCAACTACCTTGCCAATGTGCTTCGGCTGCAAGATGGCGATGAAATCCTTGTCTTTAATGGGCGGGATGGCGAATGGAGAGCGGCCCTTCGGTTTGAGAGCAAGAAGAAGCTGGCGCTGGAACCACTCGAAAGAACGCGTGACCAGCCGGAGACACCCGATCTCGTCTATTGCTTCGCACCGCTGAAGCAGGGCCGCCTGGACTATCTCGTGCAAAAGGCGGTGGAGTTGGGGGCGGGCATTTTGCAACCGGTCATAACCCAACATACGCAGGTCGCCCGCATCGGCACCGATCGCATCGAAGCGAACGCGATCGAAGCGGCCGAACAATGCGGCGTGCTGGCGATCCCGCAGACGCGCGAACCGTTGAGGCTCGAGAAACTGCTTGAGGGCTGGGATGTTTCGCGACGCCTGATCTTCTGCGACGAAGGTCATGATACGCATAACCCCCTGCCGGCGCTCCAGTCGATCCCACGGGGACCGCTCGGCGTCCTTGTCGGACCGGAAGGTGGGTTTTCGGAACAGGAGCGCCAAGCCTTGCGCAAACTTCCCTTCGTCACGGCGATACCGCTCGGCCCGCGCATCCTCAGGGCCGATACCGCAGCAGTCGCCGCACTCGCCCTGATTCAGGCGACAATCGGCGATTGGTGAGATACAAATTCTCTTGATGGGACGATAAAAGAAATTCGCTTGCGCTCCTGCCTGAAAACGGCCAATCACGCGCAACCATCTTCATCCAAGCGGGAAGCACCGTCCA
>NZ_JBBNAM010000413.1:0-1272 GCF_037994425.1 Phyllobacterium sp. | reverse complement strand
GAAGGACCTCTTCCCGACGCCCGTCGATGGAGGCAATGCGCCAAAAGGGCAGGCCGCATCTGCAGGGTTCCGTGGCCAGCGTCACGATGTCTGAGATTTCGTATCGAATTAGTGGCAGCGCCCGATTGGTGAGGGTCGTCACAAGGAGCTTCGCCCCGGCGGTACCGTTCGGAACCCGGCGATTGTCTGCATTCACCACTTCGAACAGGAAGGCATCTTCCGCCAAATGAAGCCCGGATGTGAGGAGACATTCGTGGGCCATCGCTCCCGCTTCGGTACACGTGTAGCTATTAGCGACGGTAGCTCCCCACGCTGCCGTTACAATCTCCCTGACGTCTATTGTCAGCGTCTCTGCGCTAGTTCGCACAAGCCTTGGCATTATCCGAAGGCGACCGGCAGCCTCTTCTTTTGCCAGCACGCGAACAAAGGAAGGGTAGGTGGAGATGACCTCAGGTTGGTGGTTGTTGAGGGTCTCCACGATATCTTCAATTCGCATCAGGACGTTTAACTTGGGCGCAGGTGGCCGGAAGGCGCGTAGCTCGGTTCCAATGCGATGGGAAATGTGGACGGCAGACGATGCGAAGATCGCTATGCTTTTAGTGGTCTCGTCGATGCCGACTATTTTTTGAAATCGCAGGGTGTTGCCGATCGCGTCAAGCCAGGCAGGTCCGTCGAAGACAGCTAGGCCTTTCTCTCCGGTCGTGCCCCCTGTGGCCGCCACCCGATACTCCCCGAGCAACGGAGAGCCAGGATCGTCTCCACCCAGGTGGTCCTCAACGAGTTTCCGGCTCAAACGCGCGTCCGTGACGATCCGATCGAAGTTTTGCATCAGCAGACGCTTGGTGAGAACGGGAAACTCCTCGAGCGGAGCCTTGCGGGCAACGAGGTCGCCGATAACTTCTCGGTAATATTGAGACGCCGCCGCTGCATGTCGCAATGTGGCTTTCAGCCGCTCGCTCTGAAGCGCAAGCAATCGTTCCCTTGGCCAAGTACAGCGACTGACAATCTTTGCCGAATGCTCTCGGAGAATATCCGCGTCCAATGTGGAAGGCTGTTGAATCGGCGACATCGCACAAGCACAGCTCTCTTTTTTTAGCGCATAGACCGTTTTCACGTTGAAAATCATTGTAGCATGGAAATTGGTCATGTGGGGTAAGTAGCTTAGCCCGGACGCCCGCCTTCAGGCGGCATCTCCCGTAGCCACGGAGAAGGTCGCTATGCGCGCTTCCATGGCCCCTTATCGCGTCGACGCAAAGCCTGACTGCAATAACC
>NZ_JBBNAM010000412.1:0-3297 GCF_037994425.1 Phyllobacterium sp. | reverse complement strand
GTTCGCAACTCTGCGAACCACACCCGCCGGTATCCTTTTGGTGCCTCGAACACCGCCATGTGCGTTCTTCACATCTGCTCTCGCTGTGCTTACCTGTGCGGCAACGTTTTGAACGAGGCATCGAAATGGAACTCGGCATCTATACATTTGCGGGCATGAGCCCGGATCCGGCGACGGGTGTCGCCATCAGCGCGCAGCAGCGCATGCAGAATCTCCTCGGGGAGATGGAACTCGCCGATCAGGTTGGACTTGACGTTTTCGGCATCGGTGAGCATCACAGGCCGGACTTCGTGATCTCGACTCCGGCCGTCGCGCTCGCTGCCGGCGCTGCACGCACCAAGAACATCCGTCTCACCAGCGCCGTCACGGTTCTGAGTTCGGACGACCCGGTGCGCGTATTTCAGGAATACGCGACGCTCGATCTGATTTCGTCTGGCCGCGCCGAGATCATGGCAGGGCGCGGCTCCTTCATCGAATCCTTTCCGCTCTTTGGCTATGATCTCAACGATTACGATGAGCTCTTCGCGGAAAAGCTCGACCTCCTGCTGAAGCTCAGGGAAGGCGAACGCGTGACCTGGAAGGGAAATCTGCGTGCTTCCTTGAACAATCTCGGCGTCTATCCGCGTCCCCTGCAAAATCCCCTGCCCGTTTGGATCGCTGTGGGTGGCACGCCTCAATCGGTGATTCGTGCTGGGACGCTTGGCCTGCCGCTCGCCGTCGCGATCATCGGCGGCGAGCCGCATCGTTTTGCGCCGCTGGTCGAACTTTACCGCGAGGCCGGCGCCAAGGCCGGTCACGCCCCGGAAAAACTTAAGGTCAGCATCAACTCGCATGGCTACGTGGCCGAGACATCGCAAGCCGCCTCAGACGAATATTGGCCATCCTACGAGGTCGTGATGAACAAGATCGGCCGCGAGCGCGGCTGGCCGCCGAGCAACCGTGCTCAATACGAGGCTGGTCGCACGACGCGCGGCGCCTTGCTGGTGGGCTCGCCGCAGGAAGTGATCGACAAGATCATGCTGCAGCACGGTTACTTCAAGCACGACCGGTTTTTGCTGCAAATTGACCTCGGCAGCCTCCCACACAAGAACACGCTCAAGGCCATCGAACTCTATGGCACCGAAGTCGCGCCGGTCATCCGCAAGGAATTGGGCGGAAAAGCCGTGTGACCGGCCTTGAAAGTCTGGGTTAAACCGGAATCACTTTGCCGAAGCCGTTACCGGCCCTGCTGGGACTGATCCAATTCAGGATCGATCCGCGTCCAGACCAAACCCCTGCATCAGGCGGCGTGTAGAGAAATCGGGGTTACCCGACGTGAACAGGGCAAAATCGTCGCCATGTTCGGGTTCGCCGCCGGTGCCGTTGGTCTTCAAAAGGGAAAGTCCTCGCCGCGCAATGGCTTCGGCGGGATCGAGCCAATCGACCGGCCATGGCGCTAGGCGCCGGAAGACATTGGCGAGGAACGGATAGTGCGTGCAGGCGAGGACGACGATATCAGTGCGCCGACCGTCCCGCTCGTAAAAGCAAGGTTCGATCTCTTGCCGAATCTCGGCGTCGTCGATGCGCTCGCCGCGAATATGCGCTTCGGCCAGCCGGGCCAGACTTTGGCTTCCGATAAGGCGCACGTGGCATTGGGAGGCGAAGGACTGGATGAGATCGCGCGTATAAGCACGCTTTACCGTTCCCGGAGTGGCAAGTACGCTGACAAGTCCGGATGAGGTGCGCTCGGCAGCAGGTTTGATGGCGGGAACTGTCCCGACGAAGGGCACGTCAGGATAGGCCTTGCGAAGGTCGTCCAGCACCAGTGTCGAAGCCGTATTGCACGCGATAATCGCGATCTCGGGCTTGTACCTGTCGATCAATCCGCCGAAAAGTTCGACAATTCTTTGGCACAATGCCGTTTCTTCCCAGTCGCCATAGGGGAAGCCGGCGTCGTCGGCAACATAAACGAAACGGCGATCCGGCATGAGAACCCGCGCCTCGCGCAACACGGTAAGACCACCGATGCCACTGTCGAAGACGAGAATCGGCCGGTCTGCCGTGGGCTCATTCATCGTTTGCTGGCTCCTTATTAGCCGGCTTATCACCGACATTTGGGGAGCGTTCGCGCTTGCGCCCCTCCGGAGCGCCCGCGCCGCGCGGCGTACTGGGACTGAAGAAGTCGAGCGAGACAAGGACGCCACGCAAGAGTTTCAACTCGGATTCGGAAAATCCCGGCCGCGTGAGAACGCCACGCAGGTTATTGACCATGATCTCCTTGCGTGCCATCGGCCGGAAGTACCCCCTCGACTGCAGGGCCTCCTCCAGATGGTCGAAAAAGCCCTGCAATTGATCTTTCGGGGCCGGCGGCAGTTCGGGACCACGAAAGGCCGTATCCGTATGCTTTTCCAGACCCGACTTCATCCACTCGTAGGACATGAGCAAAACCGCCTGCGCAATGTTCAGGGACGAGAATGCCGGATTGACCGGAAACGTCACCAGTTCATCGGCGAGGCTGACTTCGTCATTATTGAGGCCGATGCGCTCGCGCCCGAAAAGAATTCCCGTCCGTTCGCCCTTGTTGAAGCGCTGGCGCAGCACCTGCCCCGCCTCGACCGGCCCGCGAACCTGCTTGAAAGCGTCCCGCTCGCGCGCGGTGGTCGCATACACGAAATTCAGGTCCTTTATCGCGGATGGCAGGTCCTCGAAGACCTGTGCCGCATCGATGATATGATCCGCCCTGCTCGCCGCCGACCGTGCCTTTTCGTTCGGAAATTCCTCGCGCGGTTTGACAAGGCGAAGCTCCGCGAGGCCGAAGTTGGCCATGGCGCGGGCCACCATGCCGATGTTTTCCGGCAGTTGCGGTTCGACGAGAATGATTGCCGGGCCTTCGGCAATGAGCGTGCGTTGTCTATCGGTACCGGCCATCGTCTATTCCTGCTGACAAAGGCGCGGTAATAACGCGCGTTCTTTCGATGAGCAATCCTGCATCAAAATGACGGTACTTTGACAAGCGGTAGCTTTGCGTTCGGCGATCCCGATGCTATAGGGGCGCGAACCCTCACTGGAAACCGACGCTGACATTCCCACACCCAGCAAAATAGAGGCTGACTATCCATGGCAAAGATCAAGGTTGCAAATCCGGTCGTCGAGCTTGACGGCGACGAGATGACCCGCATCATCTGGCAATATATCAAGGAAAAGCTGATCCATCCTTACCTCGATGTGGACCTGAAATATTACGACCTCGGGATCGAGCACCGTGATGCTACTAATGACCAGGTGACGATCGATGCGGCCAATGCGATCAAGCAATAT
>NZ_JBBNAM010000411.1:0-1204 GCF_037994425.1 Phyllobacterium sp. | reverse complement strand
TTCTGGCTGAGATTGCCGTCTCCAAGCATTCCGAACATATGCCGCTCAACCGGCAGGCCGAGGTCATGGCGCGACACGGGGTGCCGATAGACCGCACGGTCCTTTCCGATTGGATGGGGCGCACGGGCAGCGAAATCGCACCGGTGGTCGACCACATGGCCAAACGGCTGCTGTGGGAAAGCACGCGGCTCTATGTCGACGAGACAACAGCTCCGGTTCTTGATCCGGGGCGAGGTAAGACGAAGACCGGTTATCTCTGGGCCGTGTTGCGTGACGACCGCGGCTGGAATGGCTCCGCGCCGCCGGGCGTGGTGTTCCATTACCGGCCCGGGCGTAAAGGCGAATATGCCGCTGAAATCCTCGACGGGTTCAACGGGACAATCCAGGTGGATGCCTACGGTGGCTATTCGCACCTCGCCACGTCGGACCGGATGGGTGGCGTTCCCTTGAAGCTGGCTTTCTGTTGGGCACATGGGCGCAGAAAGCTGATCAAGGCCACGCCAAAGAGCGGATCACCCATCGTCGACGAGGCGCTCATTCGCATCGCCGCGCTATACAAGATCGAAGACAGTATCCGAGGCTCAGACCCCGGACATCGCCGGGCCGTTCGACAGGACCTGTCCCTCCCGCTGGTGGACGAGTTCTTCACCTGGCTCGCGGCTCAGGCTGTGCGTGTCTCACGCAAATCCGATCTCGGCATTGCCCTGGCGTATATGCTGAAACGACAGGATGGCTTTCGGCTGTTCCTTGATGACGGCTGCGTCGATATCGATTCCAACCTGGTGGAAAACGCCATCCGTCGCCCGGCCATGAACCGCCGCAACGCGCTCTTTGCGGGCCATGATGAAGGGGGGCGGAACTGGGCCCGGTTTGCCAGCCTGATCGGCACTTGTAAAATGAATGGCGTTGAGCCCTACGCCTATCTGTGCGACCTCTTCACCCGCCTCGCAAACGGCCACCTCGCCAAAGACATCGATGCCCTGATGCCATGGGCCTATGCCGCCCGCATCACGGCCTCACAATGAGCTCGTCAGGTACTCTTCGGTGAGCTCATTTGACCGCCGAGGATCGGCCTCAGATCGCCGCAACTGAAAAATCAATGGGGCGTGGACGCCGCATACATAGAACTCGGTTGTTGAGTGTTTGGGCGGGGAGTGTTGGCAAAGGTGCCCGGATCAACCTCGATGGTTGAATGCCTTGTATG
>NZ_JBBNAM010000410.1:0-1473 GCF_037994425.1 Phyllobacterium sp. | reverse complement strand
ATGTTTGGCATTCCACTTTTTGAGTTGTCCTGGCTGATAACCGGACTGTTGGTCGCAGGCGCAGTGACCGGGTTGCTTGCCGGCCTTTTTGGTGTCGGCGGCGGCGCGGTCGCCGTTCCGGTTCTTTATGAACTGTTCCGTTTCATGGATGTCCCGGAAGACGTGCGCATGCCGCTTTGCATCGGCACCTCGCTGGCCATCATCATCCCGACCTCGCTGCGCTCCTTTTACGCGCACAAGGCAAGGGGAGCGGTCGACATGTCGATCCTCAAAAAATGGGCCATTCCCGTTGTCCTGGGCGTTGTTCTCGGCAGTTTCATCGCGCGCTTTGCGCCCGCTGACCTCTTCAAGATCGTCTTTGTCGTGGTTGCCGGGGTCTCCGCTATCCGCTTACTGTTCGGCAACGACAAATGGCGCATTGCCGACGACGTTCCGGCAGGCTGGGTCATGCGCATCTATGGGCTGGTCATTGGCATCCTGTCGTCGCTGATGGGTATTGGTGGCGGACAATTGTCAAACCTGTTCATGACGTTCTATGGCCGTCCGATCCATCAGGCGGTGGCGACCTCGTCAGGGCTCGGTATTCTGATCTCAATTCCTGGAACAATTGGCTACATGTATGCGGGCTGGCCGCGCGCTGCCCAGTTCCCCGACGTGACCGCCCTGCAATTCCCGCTCGCCATAGGCTTCGTCTCGCTGCTCGGCCTTGCACTTTTCATCCCGACCACCGTCCTGACCGCCCCGATCGGGGTCAGGCTTGCGCATTCGTGGTCCAAGTCGAAGCTGGAGATTGCCTTCGGCATTTTCCTCCTCCTGATTTGCCTTCGCTTCCTTGCCAGCGTGCTCTTTTGAGCTTCCGATGAAAGATCGCCCCATGACCCCTCCTATTTTGTCCGTCAGCAAGCTGCGAACGTCCTTCTACAACGATGGGATATGGACGCCTGTCATTCGCGACATCTCATTTAACATCGCACCCAAAACGACGGTGGCCATTGTTGGCGAATCGGGTTCCGGCAAAAGCATGACAGCGCTGTCGATCATGCGCCTGCTCCCGGAAGGCAACAGCAAGGTTGAGGGTACAATTGCGCTGGCGGGCCGATCGCTTCTTGACCTTCCCGAAAAGGAAATGCGCAGCGTGCGAGGCAACGAAATTGCCATGATCTTTCAGGAGCCGATGACCAGTCTTAATCCGGGCCTGACCATCGGTTTCCAGATCGCCGAAGCCTTGATGTGCCATCGAAACATGAGCCGCACCGAGGCCGAAGCGGAAGTCATCCGGCTTCTTGAACGCGTACGCATTCCGTCGGCAAAGTCGCGCTCTGACGACTATCCGCATCGACTTTCAGGCGGCATGCGTCAGCGCGTAATGATCGCAATGGCGCTTGCCTGCAAGCCGAAACTCCTGATTGCCGACGAGCCCACCACCGCGCTCGATGTCACGATCCAGGCCCAGATTCTCGAACTCATTCGGGA
>NZ_JBBNAM010000409.1:0-1190 GCF_037994425.1 Phyllobacterium sp. | reverse complement strand
TTCGAGCGCGACAACGACGCCCGAGCACCACCATCCGCCGCCTCAACAAGCGGGGCGCAAACGTCATGACCGCAACCCGCCCGTTACGCACCATTCCTGCCCAGCGACCTCATCGTCGCCGGAAGGCCTCCTCAACAATGAACTCTATATAGGCCGCCTGGTCTGGAACCGCCTGCGCTATGTCAAGGATCCGAGCAGCGGCCGTCGGGTGTCCCGCGGCAATCCACCGGAAAGCTGGATCATGGAAGACGTTCCGGATCTAAGGATCGTCGACGACGCGTTGTGGGACAAGGTCAAAGCACGCCAGAAGGAGATCGACGCCTCTCCCAGGGTCGAGGGAATCAAGAGGAGCCGGTTCTGGGAACGGCGTCGAGCGCAGCACATACTGACCGGCCGCGGCTTCTGCGCGGCGTGCGGTGGCGCCTTCGCGGCCGTTGGGCGAGACTACCTGGCCAGCAGCAACGCCCGCAAGCTTGGCACCTGCGATCAGCGCAAGTCTCTGCGCCGCAGTGTCCTCGAAGATCTTGTCCTGGGCTTCATCCGCGATCGGCTGATGCAGCCCGATGCCGTGAAGGCGTTCATTTCCTCCTACCACCAGGAGATCAATGCCGGTCGCGACGAGATAGCGGCTCAAAGGGCTCGCCGAGAACGAGAACTGGCCGCCGTCCAGTCAAAGCTCGACGGGCTCTATGATGCCGTCGCCAACGGCCTACGCACTCCAGGCCTGCTCGCCAGGATGGAGGCGTTCGAAGCGGACACGGCGCGCCTTGAAGGAACGATCGCCGAGCCACCACCCTCCCCGGTCCGCCTGCATCCCAATCTCGCCGAAGTCTACCGGAAGCAGGTGATCGCGCTGGGCGAGGCCCTGTCCGACCCACTGATCCGCGACGAGGCGATCGCCATCCTGCGCAACCTGATTGCGCGCGTCGACATCGGCCACGACTGCGAGGGCTGGCAAATCGATCTCCAGGGGGAGATCACGGCTCTCATCGCCCTTGGGATGCGGTCGGACAAAAAAAGCCCCAGCCAGGGTTCCCGGCTTGGGCGTTGTGTTCGGTAAAAGTGGTTGCGGGGACAGGATTTGAACCTGTGACCTTCAGGTTATGAGCCTGACGAGCTACCGGGCTGCTCCACCCCGCGTCACCAAGATACGGCGCGCTTGCCGCTGCAGCGCGGATTTCTCCGTTTGT
>NZ_JBBNAM010000408.1:0-6530 GCF_037994425.1 Phyllobacterium sp. | reverse complement strand
ACGACGCATGCGACCGTACTCGCCCGCAGGGCAGAAACTGAGGCTGGCAGTATTTTCAACGATTCCCCCGTCTCGTCTTTCGCGGTGCCCGTGGATAGTGGAGACCGCTTTTGTAAGAGCAGAAAAGCTCGCGAAGTTCTGTCTAAGTGCAAAAACACCGGCGTAGAGTCGCCAGAGTTAAAGACTTTTAGGTATCTGCACAAGACGTCCAGTATAGTTAGAATGAGGCAAAAACGTGATTGGCCGCTTTTTTGCCATCGTCTTCACTTGTTCTTTGGCATGCGCAGCGTGATCGAATCGACTATTTATCAGACCCGAACCCGCACGTAGGTTCCGGGCGCCTCGGCCAGAATTTCGATGTTTTTTTCACCCGGGATGCGGGCAGGAACATGTTGAGGATCTTGTGATTCGATCCACTTTTCCCAATGGTTCCACCAGGAACCGGGGTGCTCCTCCGTCTTCGCCAGCCAGTCGTCGAAACTGCCAAGAGGGGCGGCGCCGGTCCAATACTGGTATTTGTTTTTCGACGGCGGATTAACAACCCCAGCGATATGACCCGATCCCGCGAGAACATAGGTGACCTCGCCGCCGAAGTATTTGCATCCGGTAAACACGGAGAGTGCCGGGGCGATGTGGTCTTCCTTCGCCGCAAGATTGAAGATGGGAATTTTAACATCGGAAAGCGAGAGATTTTCGCCGGCGAGATGCATCATCCCGCGCACCAAGTTGTTATCGAGATAGCAATTGCGCAGGTAGTAGGAGTGGTTCGCGGCGCTCATGCGCGTCGCGTCGGCATTCCAATAGAGGAGGTCAAAGGGTACGGGCTCGCGGCCCCGCATGTAGTTGTTGACGACGTAAGGCCAGATAAGGTCACCGGAGCGTAGCATGTTGAATGCCGTCGCCATCCTCGTTCCTTCGAGATAACCCTCAGCCGACATCGCCTTTTCCAGGGCACTGATCTGATCCTCGTCGACAAAGACCTTGAGATCGCCTGCGTAGGTGAAATCGACCTGTGTGGTAAACAGCGTGGCGCTCTTGATCCGGTCCTCGCCCTCCTTGGCAAAAAGTGCAAGAGCCGCGCTCAGCAGCGTGCCGCCAACACAATAGCCGATGGCGTTGACCGCCCTTTCGCCGGTCGCCCGCTCGATTGTATCGAGGCCAAAGCGCAAGCCCTCGTTGATGTAAGCAGTCCAATCTTTATGGGCGTGCCGTTCGTCCGGATTGACCCACGATATGACGAAGACCGTATGCCCGCGGTCGATCGCCCATTTGATGAACGATTTCTCCGGATTGAGATCGAGGATGTAGTATTTGTTGATCCAGGGCGGACAGACGAGGAGAGGGCGTTTAAGCACTTTCTTGGTCGTAGGCTCGTACTGAATGATCTCGGCTACCTCGCTGCGCGCGATAACCTTCCCCGGCGTGGTCGCCACGTTTTCGCCGAGCGTGAATTTAGTGGTGTCTGATTGGCGAAGCCTTAGATCGCCGCCGCCGGCGACAATATCTTCGGCGAGCATCTTCATGCCCCTGACGAGGTTCTCCGCATTGCTGGCAACCGTTTCCTTGTAGAGTTCGGGATTGGTCAGGAGGAAATTGCTCGGCGATGCTGCTGTTGTGATCTGCTTGACGTAGAACGAGGCTTTATGGCGCGTGTGCTCATCGAGCCCTTCGGTGTTTTCGACCAGTTCTGCCGCCCAGCGGGCGGTAACGAGATAGGCCTGCTTCAAGAAATCAAAGAAGGCGTTCTTGCCCCAATCCTCATCGCTGAAACGTTTGTCGCCCTTGTCGGGCTTGGCGACGTCCTCCACTTCTTCACCGCTCATACGGCGAATGGAGTTCGACCAGATGGCTATATAGCTGGTGAAGAGCCTCGTTTGGGCTTCAAGGGCGCGGCCGGGCTCGGACAGCCAATATTCGGAAACCCTGGAGAGCGTCTTGACGACATCCGTGACCGGATCGGCGAGTGTATCGCGCTTCAAGCCCTTTTCGCGTGGCTCCACCCAGGCAGAGGCGGCCTTGCCGGCCTGCTCGATCATATGGGCGACATTGCGGGCAAAAGCCTCCGGGTCCTTGATGATGTAGTTATCAAGGTTGGGCGTCTTGCCTAGCTTGTCCCCTTGATTGTCCATGCAGCGGTTTCCTCCCCATGACGCACAATATTGACATCATATCACAAATTGGTGCTATCCCTCTAACGTGCAATTGTTATCGTCATTATGAATTCGTTTTCGCAGTCGGGACATAAAATGAACTTGCCGGTCAAAAACATCATGCGCCTTGCGATTGGCGCCGTTCTGATTGCAGGGCTCGGGGGCTGTGCCAACAACTCGGCGCAGCCGGTGATGGCGAATTCGCCACTGACCGGTCCCGTGAACACGGGCACTTACCCGCATTTCACGCCTGACCCGAAAGGCGAGACCACGCAATTCACGCCGGAAGAAAAGCAGGCACTGATCGACAGGACGACCGCGGCAAAGACCGCGGCGCAGTCTGGCCCCTCGGCCGATCCTGCGGCTGCGGCAAAGAAGCAGGCCGATCTGCAAAAACTGATCAAGGAACAGCAGGACGATCTGAAGGCGATCGAAGGCAAGATGCAGACGCCCTAGATTTGGCCGCATCTTTCCCACAATGACGTGGGATAGGTTCGAAGCATTTGCCGGCGTAAATGCCCGCAATGATTGCTCGACCGCAGTGGCGTTTCGTTGTATAGCGCGACGCGCACATTAAACCCTTTTGACCGGACCCAACCTATGGAAGAATTTCATAAAGTTCGCCGCCTCCCGCCTTACGTTTTCGAACAGGTGAATCGCCTGAAGGCGAGCGCGCGAGCGGCGGGTGCGGACATTATCGACCTTGGCATGGGCAATCCCGATCTGCCGACGCCTCAAGGCATTGTCGACAAGCTGTGTGAGGCTGTGCAGGATCCCCGGACGCACCGCTATTCTGCATCGAAGGGTATTCCCGGCCTGCGGAGGGCCCAGGCCGCCTATTATGACC
Organism: Phyllobacterium sp.; assembly: GCF_037994425.1. NCBI lineage: Bacteria > Pseudomonadati > Pseudomonadota > Alphaproteobacteria > Hyphomicrobiales > Phyllobacteriaceae > Phyllobacterium > Phyllobacterium sp. The sequence continues at coordinate 3,533 of NZ_JBBNAM010000408.1, read as the reverse complement.
GGCGATTTGGCGTCAAGCTCAACTCGGACACCCAGGTCGTCGCAACGCTTGGCTCCAAGGAAGGCTTCGCCAACATGGCACAGGCGATCACCGCGCCAGGCGATGTCGTGCTTTGCCCGGATCCGACCTATCCGATCCATGCCTTCGGCTTCATCATGTCGGGCGGTGTCATCCGCTCGATCCCGGCAAAACCCGACGATCAGTTCATTCCGGCCCTGGAGCGAGGCATTCGCCATTCCATCCCAAAGCCGCTCGCACTGATTCTGAATTACCCGTCCAATCCGACGGCACATGTGGCATCGCTCGATTTTTACAAGGACGTGGTCGCCTTCGCGCGCAAGAACGAGATCATCATTCTCTCCGATCTCGCTTATTCCGAGATTTACTTTGACGGCGCACCGCCTCCGTCCGTATTGCAGGTACCGGGTGCAATCGATGTCGCAGTCGAGTTCACGTCGATGTCAAAGACCTTCTCGATGCCGGGATGGCGCATGGGCTTTGCGGTCGGCAATGAGCGCTTGATTGCAGCGCTGACGCGGGTCAAGTCCTATCTCGACTATGGTGCGTTCACGCCGATCCAGGTCGCAGCAGCTGCCGCACTGAACGGCGACGGCTCCGACATTGCCGAGGTGCGCAGTGTTTACAAGCGCAGGCGCGACGTCCTCGTCGATAGTTTCGGCCGCGCAGGCTGGGATATTCCGCCGCCAGCCGCGACCATGTTCGCTTGGGCGCCGATCCCGGAGAAATTCCGCAGCCTCGGCTCGCTCGAATTTTCAAAGCTGCTGATCGAACATGCGGAAGTTGCCGTGGCGCCGGGTATCGGCTTTGGCGAGCATGGCGACGACTATATCCGTATCGCTCTCGTTGAGAACGAGCACCGGATCCGGCAGGCGGCGCGTAGTCTCAAGCGCTTTCTTGCCACGGCCGACGAAAAACTGCACAACGTCATCCCGCTGAACGTTCGTCGTTGATCCGACCGCGTTCTGGGGGAAACTGACGGCGCCGTCCGGCGCCGTTTCAGCGAAATTTCAGGGAATTGGATGATGAGTGAAGCGCTGCGCGTGGGAATCGCCGGACTGGGCACGGTTGGGGCCTCGGTTCTGAAAATATTGCGTGACCGGGGTGAAATGCTCACCCGCCAGTGCGGCAAGGAAATCGTCGTGACCGCCGTTTCGGCCCGAGATCGGGCGCGCGACCGCGGTGTCGACTTCTCTTCGGCAAGCTGGTTCGACGATCCAATCGCCCTTGCAAGATCAAACGAGATCGATGTCTTCATCGAATTGATCGGTGGTGACGAGGGCCCGGCACGTGCGGCTGTCGAAGCCGCTCTCAAATCGGGCCGGCATGTCATCACGGCCAACAAGGCGCTGCTTGCCAAACATGGCGTCGCCTTGGCCAAGATCGCGGAAGAGAAGGGCGTTCTCCTTAACTTTGAGGCAGCGGTCGCCGGTGGTATTCCCGTTATCAAGGCGCTGCGCGAGTCGCTGACCGGCAACACGGTTTCGCGTGTCTACGGCATCATGAACGGTACCTGCAACTACATCCTCACGCGCATGTGGGACGAGGGAATTTCGTTCGAAGCATGTCTCGCCGATGCCCAGCGGCTTGGCTATGCCGAGGCGGATCCGACCTTTGACATCGAAGGCAATGATACGGCGCACAAGCTCGCCATCCTGACGAGCCTTGCGTTTGGCACGCAGATTTCGGCCGACGACATCTACCTTGAAGGCATCAGCAACATTTCGCTTGCCGATATCAAGGCAGCCGATGAACTCGGCTACCGCATCAAGCTGCTTGGCGTTGCATTAAAAACTGAAAGCGGCATTGAACAGCGCGTTCATCCGACGATGGTGCCAGTCGAATCGGTCATCGCGCAGGTCCACGGCGTAACGAATGCGGTCGCGATCGAAACCGATCTTCTTGGCGAATTGCTTTTGTCGGGTCCCGGCGCCGGCGGCGCGGCGACAGCCTCGGCGGTCATTGGCGACCTGGCCGATATCGCCAAGAGCCGACCGGGCTTCCAGCACGGTCCGGTATTCGGCACGCCGGCTAAAGCGCTGGCGCCTTATAGGCGGGCTCGGATGCGCGCCCATGAGGGCGGATACTTTATCCGGCTGACGGTGCATGATCGCGCCGGCGTATTTGCCGCCATTGCCAAGCGCATGGCCGACAACGACATCTCGCTCGAATCCATCGTCCAGCGCCAGAGCACCGACAACCAGCCGGAGGCAACGAAGACGGTCATTCTCGTTACGCACGAGACAACCGAAGCGGCGGTGAAGAAGGCGCTTGAGGGCATCGTCAAGGACGGTCATGCGACCGACAAGCCGCAGATGATCCGTATCGAACGGGCGGGCTGAGCAGCCGCAAACACTGGAAGAAACTGCGCTTACACCGTTTAATCGATTAGCTTTTTTGCGAGCCCTTGCCGCACGGGTGTGACTTTGACAAAAGGTTTGCATACCGATGCTAAGGAGCGCTGTTGCGATCCGGAATGCGGCGTCGTCACACCAACGCAGGAAACATTATGCCGAAAACTTCCGAACAAAATGAAGCTGGTCTTGATCGCATTCTGACCCTCGAATTGGTGCGCGTGACCGAACGTGCAGCTGTCGCGGCAGCGCGCTTGCGCGGTCGTGGCGACGAGATGGCAGCCGATCAGGCCGCTGTCGATGCGATGCGTCAGGAGCTCAATCGCCTGCCGATCGCCGGAACCGTGGTGATCGGCGAAGGTGAGCGTGATGAAGCTCCGATGCTCTACATCGGCGAGGAAGTCGGCACGCGTAACGGTCCCTCCGTTGATATCGCGCTCGATCCTCTCGAAGGGACGACGATCTGCGCGAAGAACCTGCCGAACTCGCTGGCTGTCATTGCGATCGCCGAAAAGGGCAATCTTCTCTATGCACCCGATGTCTACATGGAAAAGATAGCGGTCGGCCCGGGTTATCCTGCCGGAATCATCAATCTCGACGCGCCCGCGATCGAGAACATCACGGCAGTCGCCAAGGCGAAGGGCGTGCCGCTCAATGAAATTACCGCCTGCATCATGGACCGTCCGCGCCACGCACGTCTGATCGAAGAGGTGCGCGCAACGGGCGCTGCCATTCGTCTGATCGGCGACGGGGATGTCGCCGGCGTTATCCATACGACCGATCCGGACGAAACCGGCATCGATATCTATCTTGGCATTGGCGGTGCTCCCGAGGGCGTGCTTGCCGCTGCTGCGCTACGCTGTATCGGTGGGCAGATGCAGGGCCGTTTGCAGCTCAATAGCGACGACAAGATCGCCCGTGCCGCCAAGATGGGTATCACCGATCCCAAGAAGATCTACACGATGCAAGAAATGGCAAAGGGTGACGTGCTCTTCGCGGCGACTGGCGTTACTGATGGCAATCTTCTCAGCGGTGTCAAGTTCGCCCGCGACTACATCCAGACACATACCGTCGTCATGCGATCGCACTCGCAGACAGTGCGCGAGATCAAGGCGAAGCACCAGGACATGGCGAAGTTCCAATAGGAACGCGGGGTAAGGT
>NZ_JBBNAM010000407.1:0-16837 GCF_037994425.1 Phyllobacterium sp. | reverse complement strand
TGATGATGTTCTCAAAATCTTCGGGAGTCGTCACCGGCGCCTGGGCACGCACAACAATGCTTTGATCATTGCTGTTGAGCTGGCCTGCCGGCGTGTCGAAGGCCATCGTGTTGAGCGCATTGCGGATGTCCGCAATATTCATTCCGAGGCCCGACAGTCTGCCCTGATCGATATCGATACGGAAAATCTTGCTGCGATTGCCGTTGATCTGCACATCGGCAACGCCCGGCACCGAGGCAAGCACGTCCTCGATCTGGTCTTCGACGAGGACCGTCATGTCTTCTACCGCCATCGTGTCTGACGTGACGGCGAGTCGCATTACTGCGTCGGAATTGGCATCCGCCTTGACGATGCGAGGCGGGTCGACTTCGTCGGGCAGCGTGTTGGAGATACGGCTGATGGCATCGCGCATATCGGCTGCTGCCACGTTGAGATCGACGTCATCGTTGAACTCGACTGTCACGCGGCTATTGCCGAACGACGAACTCGATGAGATGGACTTGACGCCGGAGACGCGCGACACCGCGCCTTCGATAGCCGAGGTGAGCTCGCGATCGACAGTCTCTGCGGCTGCCGAGGTGAAATCGGTGGTCACGGTCACGACCGGACGGTCGACATCGGGTAGTTCGCGGACGTCGACGCCGTAGAACGCCGCCAGTCCCGCAACGACGATCAATGCGTTCAACACGAGCGACAAAACCGGTCGGCGAATGAATAGGGCGGTAAAGCCGGCCTGACCCTGGGAGGTGCTCATGTCGTCGCCTCAGCCTTGCTCGCCGGCTGATGCAAGTGGCCTTGCCTGCTCCGGTGCCGGCTGCCCCTGGATCTGGACGAGTTCGCCTTGCCGGACAGACTGGACGCCTTCGGCGACGATCTGGTCTCCCGGGTTGATCTCGGCCTCGACGAGTACGTCGGTCGTATTGCGCTGGACGATCCGCACCGGCACGCGCGACGCTTTATTATCGACGACGCGCCACACATAGGCGCCATCCGTCCCCCACTGGATCGACAGCGGATCGACAGTCGGATAGGTCTCGCCCGGAAAACCAAGCGCTACCTGGAACGCCATACCTTCGCGCAACGTGTCCTTCGGGTTGGTGATCTTTGCCTGGACGTGAAGCGTGCGGCTTGTAGGGTCAACGCGATTATCGATGGCGCTCACTGCACCGGCGAAGGATTCGCCGGGACGGGCAATCGACGTTGCCGAAACCTCTGCGCCAATTTCGACTGCCGGGGCGAAGCGCTCGGGCACCCAAAAATCGACGAGGAGTTCCGACCGGTCGTCGATGGACGCAACCTGTGTTGACGTGGTGACATAGTTGCCGGCATTGATCGGGAATATGCCGACGGTGCCGCCGATTGGCGCCCGGATGGCGCGCCGGTCGAGTGCAAGTTCGGCCTCGCGCAGGTTCAGCCGCGCATTTTCAACGACAAGTTCGGCGTCGGAGACCTGAACCGCCGACACGGTGTTGGTGGTCGAGAGGTTCTCGGCGCGTTTCAGCTTTGCCTCGGCATCCTTGAGGGCTGTCCGCGATTTGTCCGCCAGGATACTTTCTGATTCGGAATCGAGCCTGGCAATGACATCGCCATTCTTCACATGGCTGCCGGAGGTAACGAGGATTTCGGTGAGGCGCCCGGCGGCATAGGGAGTTACGGAGACCGAACTCTTCGCCTTGCCGGTGCCGATGGCCGTGAGCCTGTCATTGATCTTGGCGTCGCCTGCAGCACGAACCGTAACGAGCGGCAGTGGCTGTCCGCTCCGCTTCTGTTTTTGTCCAGAGGCGGGTTCGGTCGCCGCGGTCTGATTGCGGTCGATGCCAGCTTTCTTCAGCAAATCACTTGAACCGGGAAAGAAGTACAGCCAGCCGACCCCAGCAGCGCCAAGGATCACCATAACCAGAGCCAGTTGTTTCCAAAGCTTCATCCATCACTCCAAGACGCCGGTCCCGCGTCAAAGCAGAGCCAGCGCCTAAAATTGATTATACCCCAACGCGTCATCCAGCGCGAACGGGTGAGTTTGAAAAGACGATAAGGTGCTTTGCCTGAACCGTTAATGACAATTCGGTGAGGTTACAAAGATTTAATGGAAGGCCTAAAATCGAAGATCCGCTGAATTTGGCCAGCTCCGCTTGAAGGCGGATAGTTGCCGTGCAACATGGCTGGCGGAATATTCGCAAGGAGAGCGCCTTATGGCGACGAAGACCGATATCGCACGACGTGTGTTCAACCACACATGGAAGCTGGATCCGATCGTTCGCAGCCTGCTCGATACGGACTTTTACAAGCTTTTGATGTTGCAGATGATCTGGGGTCTGTATCCCAATGTCGACGCCACGTTTACCCTTATCAACCGCACGACCAAAGTAAGGCTTGCCGACGAGATCGACGAACAGGAACTTCGCGCTCAACTCGACCACGCGCGAACAGTCCGCTTCAGCAAGAAGGAAATGATCTGGCTTGGCGGTAATACGTTCTACGGCAAGCGGCAAATCTTCGAGCCGGATTTTCTCGAATGGCTGACCAACTTCCAGCTGCCCGAATATGAGCTGACGCGGCAGGACGGCCAGTATGTCCTGAATTTCTATGGGCCGTGGATGTACACGACGATGTGGGAAATCCCGTCGCTGACCATTATCAACGAGTTGCGCTCACGTGCCGCCATGAAACAGATGGGTCGCTTCGAACTCGACGTCACCTATGCCCGTGCCAAAGCCAAGATGTGGTCGAAGGTCGAACGCTTGCGCACGCTCCCCGACATCAGGATTTCCGATTTCGGAACGCGCCGCCGTCACTCCTTCCTTTGGCAGCGCTGGTGCGTCGAGGCGCTGAAGGAAGGCATCGGCCCGGCGTTTACCGGAACGAGCAACGTCCTGATGGCCATGGACAATGATCTTGAGGCACTCGGCACCAACGCCCACGAATTGCCTATGGTGCTCGCGGCGCTCAGCACCACAAGAGCTGAACTGGTCAAGTCGCCCTACAAGGTTCTCCAGGATTGGAACCGCTATTATGGTGGAAATCTGCTGATCGTCCTGCCCGACGCGTTCGGTACGGCAGGTTTTCTGCGCGATGCGCCCGATTGGGTGGCCGACTGGACCGGTTTTCGTCCCGATAGCGCCCCGCCAATCGAGGGCGGCGAGAAAATTCTCGCCTGGTGGCGGTCGAAGGGGAAGGATCCGCGCCAGAAACTGCTGGTTTTCTCGGATGGGCTCGACGTCGATACGATCGAGGAAACCTATCATCATTTTCGCGGCAAGGTGCGCATGAGCTTCGGTTGGGGAACCAACCTGACCAATGATTTCGAGGATTGCGCGCCTCGCTACAACGACCGCCTCAACGCCATTTCGCTCGTCTGCAAGGTGAGCGAAACCAATGGCCGTCCGGCGGTCAAGCTGTCGGACAACCCGAAAAAGGCCACGGGCGATCCGGCAGAAATCAAGCGGTATCTGGAAGTGTTTGGCGCTGAGGATCGCGTGGAACAGGCCGTCAAGGTCTGAACCACGCGCATCTCATCGTTTACTGCAGCATCACGGTGCGCAGTTCATGCTCCTGGGCGCCGACAAGCACGTTGTCGCGCTCATCGGAAAGGACGATGGGATCGCCGTTGGCGGCGAACAGCGCCCAAAGCTCGACCCCCGGTGTCATCGGCGGGAGTGCCGGAAAGCTGTGAGCGAGCTCGTCGGTCTTGACCTTGCGCATGTAGGCGACCTGCCCGGCGCCCAGCCGTGCGAATTCAATGTCGGAGAATGGGGTCTTGTGAACAGTGTTTTGCATGTCAGCCTCCATATTCGGACAGTCTATTTCGAAGCCCTGTCCTGTTAGAGCCACGATCAGTCCTCAACAGCAATGTTGATGCGTTTGACTAATCGTTCGGGTTCCGGCCGATCGAGATCGATCGACAACAACCCATTCTTCAATGTGGCAGCACTTACGCGCATTCCATCGGCAAGAACAAATATGCGCTGGAACTGGCGCGCCGCGATGCCACGGTGCAGGTATTCGCGTTCGCCTTCATCGGCCTGCCTACCGCGGATGACCAGTTGGTTGTCTTCCGTCGTAACTTCGAGATCGTCATTGGCGAAGCCAGCAACAGCGAGAACGATACGGAGCTGCTCGCACTCGTCAGCACTGCGTATGCGCTCGATATTGTAGGGTGGATAGCCGTCGCCAGACTTCGCTATGCGCTCCAGCGTCTTTTCCATCGAGTCAAAGCCAAGCAGCAAAGGGCTTGAAAATGGCGTCATTCGTGTCATTGGTGCAGTCCTTGATAAAAGCGACCTAAAAGCGAAACCCGTCATCGACAGCACTTCGCCTTTGCCAAATGATATGGTCGATCGAATCAGGGAGTTCAAGAGATGGCCGGGTTCAGGTCACGAGAAAGTAGGAAATGACGCGTAAAATCATAATCGATACCGATCCCGGCCAAGACGATGCCCTTGCCATCCTCATGGCCTTTGCCAGTCCAGAACTTGATGTGCTTGGTATTACCGCCGTTGCCGGAAATGTGCCGCTCGCCCTTACCGAGCTCAATGCCCGGAAAATCTGCGAACTCGCCGGGAGATCCGATGCAAAGGTCTTTGCAGGCGCGGATCGCCCGCTGCTGCGGCCTCTAATCACCGCCGAACATGTCCACGGCAAAACCGGACTCGACGGTCCGGAATTGCCTTTGCCGACAATGCGGCTCCAGGAGCAGCACGCCGTCGATTTCATGATCGAGACGCTGCGCCGTGAAGAACCCGGAAGCGTCACGCTATGCGCGCTCGGTCCACTTACAAATATAGCGCACGTCCTGATCAGGGCACCCGAACTTGCGCCCCATATCCGTGAAATCGTCCTCATGGGCGGCGGGTTCTTCGAAGGTGGCAATATTACGCCAACGGCCGAATTCAACATCCACGTCGATCCGCATGCGGCGCAGATCGTGCTGCAGTCAGGTGTCCCCGTTACGATCCTGCCCCTCGATGTCACGCACAAGGCCCTCTCTACGGCAAAGCGCGTCGACCGCTTTCGCGCCATGGGCACACGCGCCGGCGACGCCTGCGTCGAGCTGCTCGAATTCTTCGAGCGTTTCGATGAGGAAAAATACGGAAGCGACGGCGGACCGCTGCATGATCCGAACGTCATCGCCTACCTGCTCAAGCCGGAACTTTACCGTGGCCGCACGTGCAACGTGACAGTCGATGCCGCCAACGAACTCACGCTCGGAATGACCGTGGTCGACTGGTGGGGCATCACCGACCGCCCGAAGAATGCCTACTACATCCGCGACGTCGATGACGAAGGCTTCTACGATCTCCTCATCGAGCGCATCGGACGTATAGCCTGACCTTGAAAGGCGGCTTCCGGTCGCCATTTCATCACAAAAAGTTGAGCCGGCGTAAACGATGAGTCAGTAATTACCGGACAGAATCCTCCTGAAAGTGTAGTGTCCTTTGACGGACAGCAGCCAAGTTGGGGGATGAGATGCTGACGCGACGCTTTTTCTTGACCGGTGTTCTTGCGGCTGCCACGGCGCCGCAGGCGGCGCTCGCAAAGCCCGCCAGGAAACCATTCGTCATCAATCCGGTATTTCAGCCGCAATATGTTTCCTTCGATTCATCATTCGCACCAGGCACGGTTGTCATCGATCCACGCAGCCGATTTCTTTATCTGGTCGAGGACGGGTTCACTGCACGGCGCTACGGCGTCGGCGTTGGCAGGGCAGGCCGCGCCTTCCACGGCTCTGCTAAAATCGGGCGCAAGGAGGTATGGCCGCGCTGGGTGCCGACCAAGGGCATGATCAGCCGCCAGCCGAACAAATACGCCCGCTATGCCGGCGGAGTGTCAGGCGGGCCGCACAACCCGCTCGGAGCGCGGGCGCTCTACCTCTATCGAAACGGCCGGGATACCTATTATCGCATCCACGGTACGACGGAGCCATGGAGCATCGGCCGTGCCGTCTCCAACGGCTGCATCCGCATGATAAACGAGCACGTGATGGACCTGTACGCGCGGGTACCTCTCGGTGCGCGGGTCGTCGTGATCTAGGCTGCCACGCTGTCGCGCTGTGTGCCCGGCGCAAGCGTAACTTCGAGACCGTTGAGTTCCGCCGTCATGATCAGCTGGCAGGAAAGGCGCGAATTGTCCTCGACGTGAAAGGTCACGTCGAGCTGATCGATTTCCTCGTCCTGCGGCTCGTAGAGCTTTTCCGTCCAATCATCGCCGATATAGACATGGCAGGTGCCGCAGGCACAGGCGCCGCCGCATTCTGCTTTTAGGTCGAGGCCCCAATCGCGGATAACCTCCATCACGCGGAAACCCTCGAGGGCTTCCAGCGTGTGGCGCTTGCCGTGTTGATCGGTGACGTGGATATAGAGGGAGTCGGAGTTCATCAGTGTCCTATGCCGCCTTCAGCTTCTTCTGCAATGAGGTGGATGACGTCGTATACTGGAAGATGATCCGTTCGCCTGGCGAAACGATACGCTTTGCCGCCTGCGACATGAGCGCGGCCTCATGGAAGCCCGAAAGGATCAGCTTCAATTTGCCGGGATAGGTATTGATGTCGCCAATCGCGAAGATACCGGGTTCGGAGGTCTCGAACTTCTCCGTATCGACCGCAATCAGGTTCTGATCGAGGTTGAGGCCCCAGTCGGCAATCGGTCCGAGTTTCATCGTGAGCCCGAAGAAGGGCAAAAGGCGACCGGCCTCGATATGCTCGTCGCCTTCGGCTCCCTTGATGACGACCTTCGACAATTGGCCCTCGGCACCTTCGAGATTGCTCACCTGGCCCATGCGGAACCTGACGCGGCCTTCCTTCTCGAGCGCCCACATCTTGTTGACGCTGTCGGGCGCGGCACGAAACTCGGGACGGCGATGTACGAGGGTTACCGATTTTGCCACCGGTTCGAGGTTGAGCGTCCAGTCAAGGGCGGAGTCGCCGCCTCCGACAATGACGACGTCATGGCCGCGGAAAGCTTCGATCTTGCGCACGGCATAATGGACGCTCGTCCCCTCATAAAGCTCGATTTCCGGTACGGGCGGGCGCTTCGGCTGGAAGGATCCGCCGCCGGCGGCAATGACGATGACCTTGGTGAGGAAAACCTCATCCGCATCAGTCTCGACGCGGAAGCGACCGTCTTCGAGCTTCGTCAAGGCCGTCACCATCGTCGAGAAATGGAACTGTGGATTGAAGGGAGCGATTTGCTTCAACAGGTTGTCGGTGAGGTCCTGGCCGGTTACCTCCGGCAAGCCGGGGATGTCATAGATCGGCTTTTCCGGATAGAGCTCGGCGCACTGGCCGCCCGGCCGGTCGAGAATATCAATCACATGGGCGCGAAGGTCGAGGAGGCCGAGCTCGAACACGGCAAAGAGGCCCACAGGACCTGCGCCAATAATAACCACATCTGTTTCAATCGTTTCGGACATAGAGTGCTTTCCAAGTGATATCGTGAAGAAGGATCAGGCGACCGGGACTCGGCGCCAGCTATAGGTTCCGGGGGCCGTGTGTGATCCCCTGCCCGGCTGATAATAAACAGGCGTGTCGTGAAGATTGTGGCCGGCAAGGCGCGCAAGTGTGACCGCATGCGTGACCTTCAATGTGTCGAAGCCGGTACGAAGCATGTAGGCCACTTGATCGATCAGCACATCGCCCACAGCGCGCAGTTCGCCTTTGAACTGATGCTGGTTTTTCAGCATCTCGGCCTTCGAATAGGAGCGCCCATCATTAAAGGCGGGGAATTCGAGGGCGATCAGGGGTATGCGATCGAGCAGGGTAAGGAGCGGCTCGATGTTCTCGCCCGGGGCAACGGAGACGCCGATCCGCCGGTTCGTTGCGAACCGCACGTCATCTTCGAGACCGAGCCATACAGCAAGCGGCAGAATGACCGCGGGAGCATCTCCGGCCTCGTCCAGCGTCGCTGCCGCAATATAGGGATCCTCGCGGAACCCCTCGCGGCCCCATAGTTCACCAGCCGGCTTTTCGGAAATGTCGCTCATAAATTCGAATCCGTCAGAGAAATATTGCTCAATTGGTCGGTGAGGCCAACCAGATGAATACCGCACTCGGTTTTGTCTGAACCCGCCCAGCGACCGGCTCGATCATCCTCGCCTTCCTTGACGGGCGACGTGCAGGGCATGCAGCCGATCGAACGATAGCCTTCGGCGACCAGCGGATGCGGCGGCAGCTCGTGCGCGCTCATATAGGCCTTGAGGTCGGCTGAGGTCCAGTGAGCAAGCGGATTGATTCGCACACGCGACCCCACCGACTCGAAGACTGGCAGGCTTGTGCGTGTAGAGGCCTGGAACTGCTTGCGGCCGGTCATCCAGGCGCGGTAAGGCGCAACAGCTCGCGCCATCGGCTCGACCTTGCGAATATAGCAGCACCGGTCCTTGTTGGTCATGGAAAGCGCGCCATAGGGATCTTCATCCTTCAGGCTCTGCTTGAGCGGATGAATATCGTGTACGTCCGTCAGGCCAAGCTCGCTGACCAATTGGTCGCGATAGCGCAGCGTCGCCGGAAAATGCTTGCCTGTTTCCAGAAAGAGCACCGGCGTTGCGCGGTCGATCTGCGCGATCAAATGAAGCAGTACCGAGGATTCCGCCCCGAACGAAGAGACCACCGCGATTTCCTCATTGAAGAGATGGTCGATGGCCAGTTCGATGACATCCAGCGGTTCAAGGTTGCCGTAGCGGGCTTCGAGCGAGCGCGCTTCATCCGCTACGGTTGTCTCATTGAACTCAAGCAGCATTTGCGGCCTCGCTATAGAGCGCATCCTTGAAAGGTGCGGCGCCGACGCGCCGGTAGGCGGCAAGGAAAGTCTCTTCCTTGTCTGCGCGGATTTCGAGATAGCGATCGACGATGGTCTCGACCGCGTCGACGATCTCTTCGGAGGAGAAACCGCGACCGGTGATATCGCCGATCGTGCAGATCTCGTCGCCCGAGCCACCCAGGGAGATCTGGTAGAGTTCCTCGCCCTTCTTCTCGACGCCGAGAATGCCGATATGACCGACGTGATGATGGCCGCAGGCATTGATGCAGCCCGAGATCTTGATCTTGAGTTCACCGATGTCGGCCTGGCGCCCCGGCTTGCCGAAGCGCTCCGAAATGCGCTGGGCAACGGGAATCGACCTGGCATTGGCAAGGGCGCAATAGTCGAGACCCGGGCACGCGATGATATCGGTGATGAGCCCCGCGTTGGCCGTTGCTAGACCACCGGTCAGAAGCAGATCGTAAACGATGCGCAGGTCAGCTATCGCGACGTGGGGCAGAACAAGGTTCTGCTCATGGCTGACGCGGATTTCATCCTGCGAAAACTTCTCGGCGATATCGGCGACGAGGTCCATCTGGGCATCGGTCGCGTCGCCCGGAATGCCGCCAATGGGCTTCAGCGATATGGTGACGACGCCGTAATCCGGGTTTTTGTGCGGCGTGACGTTCTGGTCGACCCATGCCGAGAAGGCGTGATCGGCCTTGCGGGCGGCGGCAAGTCCTGACCAACCCTCGGGACGCTGCGGCAGGTTCGGCGCACGGAAATAGCTGTCGATGGCGTCCACATCTTTCTGCGGCAGCTTGAGATCGCTATCCTTCAGAACCTGCCATTCCGCCTCGACCTGGCGTGTGAGTTCCTCGGTGCCGGTCTCATGCACCAGGATCTTGATACGCGCCTTGTATTTGTTATCGCGGCGGCCACTGAGGTTATAAACGCGCATGATTGCGGTCGTGTAGGAAAGGAGATCCTCGACCGGGAGAAAATCTCTGATCTTCTTGGCAACCATCGGCGTGCGCCCTTGACCGCCGCCGACATAGACAGCAAAGCCAAGTTCACCAGCCTCGTTTTTCTTCAAATGCAGGCCGATGTCGTGGACCTGGATGGCGGCGCGGTCGCGCTCGGCCCCTGTCACCGCAATCTTGAACTTGCGCGGCAGATACGAAAATTCCGGATGCATCGACGACCACTGGCGGAGGATTTCCGCATAGGGGCGAGGGTCGGCTACCTCGTCGGCGGCAGCACCGGCGAAATGGTCAGCCGTAACATTGCGAATGCAATTGCCCGAGGTCTGCAGCGCGTGCATCTCGACCGACGCCAGTTCATCGAGAACCTTCGGCATGTCCTTGAGCGCCGGCCAATTGTATTGGAGATTCTGTCGCGTCGTGAAGTGACCGTAGCCACGGTCGTAATGGCGGGCGATATGGGCGAGCTTGCGCATCTGGCGGCTCGACAGCGTGCCATAGGGGATGGCCACGCGCAGCATATAGGCATGAAGTTGCAGATAGACGCCGTTCATCAGCCGCAGCGGACGGAACTGGTCCTCGGTCAATTCGCCGGCAAGACGGCGCTCCACCTGATCCTTGAATTGTTCCACGCGGGCAGAAACGAATGCGTGGTCAAACTCGTCATAACGATACATGAATGCGAACCTTCAAGAATTAAGCAGCGGTGGCTTTGCGCTTTTCAGCCTGCTTGCCCAGATCGAGGCGAATGGTGGGGCCGAGCTGACGGATACGCTCGCGCAGGCGCAACGGATAAAGATTGGTGCCGCGCTCTTCGACATCGATCACATTGACGTCGATAACGAGGTTTGACTTGATTGCCGCCTTGCCTGCTTCTTCAAGTGCCGTCACCGCTTCGGCGTGACGGGCGATCAGCGCGCCATCGATGTGCTCGAGCCATTCGCCATTGGCACCCAGCCATACGGCTTCACCATCGGTCAGGCGATTTGCGGTAAGAACTTTGACACTCATGATCGTGATCCTTCGCGTTCAGGCAGCATTGGTTTCAAGGTGGCGCAACGCCACGGAATTCTTGTTCTGTGCGGACAGCGCCTCGGCCTTGTCGATGGCAGCCCCGGCAACGGCATCGCCGATGACGACCATGACCGGTCCGCTCAAATCGTCACGGCGCTCGAGCGACGGCAGGTCGTTCAACGTGCCATGGAACATGCGCCGATCCGTCCTGCCCGCATTCTCGATTACCGCAACGCCTGTATCGGCATGAAGACCCGCCTCTATCAGGCGTTCTGCGACCGAGGCGGCAACACTACGGCCCATGTAGACGGCGATAGTCGCACCTGAAATCGCGAGGCGCGCCCAGTCCGGGAGAACTTCGCCAGTCATGTCATGGCCTGTCGTAAAGACGAGCGAGGAGGCAACACCGCGCAAGGTCAATGGCAACTGCATGTCAGCGGCCGCAGCGAATGCGGAGGTGATGCCTGGAACGATCTCGAAGGGAATATCGGCATCGCGCAGCGCAGCCATTTCTTCACCCGCGCGGCCATAAACAAGTGGATCACCCGATTTCAGCCGCACGACGCGCTTGCCTTCACGTCCAAGCGCAACGAGCAGATCATTGATCTCGCTCTGGCTCTTCGAGTGGCAGCCCTTGCGCTTGCCGACGGAAAGGCGCGTCGCATCGCGGCGACCCATGGCTACAACGGCTTCCGGCACGAGCGCGTCATAAACGATAACATCAGCTTCCATAAGCACGCGGTGCGCCCGCAACGTCAGTAAATCCTCAGCGCCAGGTCCTGCTCCGACCAGCCAGACGTACCCCTTGGCCGTTTCCTGATTATCGAGCAGCACTGATGCAGCGGCATGCGCGCCCGCCAGATCATTGCTGTAGACATTGCTCGCGACGGCGCCGGAAAAGAACGAGCGCCAGAATAAGCGGCGTGGCAGGCCCTTCTTGACCAAACGTTCGACTGCCGGACGATAGGCATTGGCGAGCCGCGCGAGATCGCCGAGACGCGGCGAGAAGGCGGCGTCGATGCTGGCGCGGATAATCTGCGTCAGAACCGGTCCGGTGCCTTCCGAACCGATAGCGATGGCAAGTGGTGCGCGGTTGACAATCGCAGGCGTGAAGAAATCACAAAGATCGGGACGGTCAACAACATTGACCGGAATGTACTGGCGGCGGGCCTCAGCGGCAATCTCCCGGTCCTGGTCTTCATCGCCGGTAGCGATGAAGACCAGCTTTGCGCCGGTCAGTTGCTTGGGAGCAAATTTTTCTGTGACATGTTCATAGTTGCCAGCGCGCAGGAAAGCGGCCAGCTCCGGCTCCGGCGCATCGGCCACAACCCGGACTGTCGCGTTCGTCTGGTCGAGCAGGCGCGCCTTGTTGAGCGCCTCTTCCCCATTGCCAACGACCACAAGCACTTCATTCCGAACGCGGAAAAAGGCTGGAAAGACGGATAGCTGGCTCGTAGCGATGGTCATGAACACGATAATCCCGATGATTGCAGGATTATCCATGAAAGGTCAGTGATTTATAAGGAACAGAAGTGCGCCGAATCTAGACGCGAAGCATGGAATTTCTGAAAAAGCCGGGTCTTGCGGATTCTCGTTCTACCATTCACGGCAGCACAAGGCGCCTGCTCTATCCAAACAGGCGCAACAGCGCAATGCTCCGCGCTGATAATACACGACTAGTTTTATAGTGTTAATAGGGAAATGCAAGCGCTTTTTACGTCTTTCCAAAACTCGCATTCACCAGATACCTGGAATGAGGCGGCAACGGACCCGGCCGGTGTAATTTTCATAGCCGTCGAGATTCGCCTTGAGGAACCGCTCCTCGTAAACAAGTCGAACAGCGATAATGACACTAAGCGCGATTGCGACCGGCAAAGCCCATAGTGAGCCCAGCGCGAATGGCGTTGCCAAAAACGCCAGAACGCAGCCTGAATACATAGGATGACGGACCAGGCTGTAAGGACCGGTGGAGACCACGGGCTGATCGGACCTGACTTCGATGATACTTGACGCATGACTGTTCTCCCGCAGGGACAGATAGACGATCCATAGTCCGATCAGGAACAATATGTCAGCGCCGACAACAAGGGCGACCGGCAGCGGCAGCCCCGTGAAATGCCGCTCAATACCGGGAACCATGACCATCGCGCATACGACAACACTGGCCATTGCCTGGATGACCTTTTGGTTTTGCTCCCGCTCCGCCTTTGCACCTGCGCTCAAGCGGCTTTCGACGAGACCCGGATCGTGTTTTAGGAAATAGAGCGACATCATCGTTGTCGCGACGGAAAACAGCATCCAGTAGATCCACGCCTGCCAGAATGTCAGTGCCCAGGCAGGCAGCATGAGCAGAAGCAGAAGCCCGATCATGCCCTTTGCCTGACCCCTAAGCGCCTTTTCCCTCAGTTCGTTCGGTGAAAGACCTGATCGCACGATCATTCCTCCGTATTCGCGACTGATTCGTTGGCTTAGAGAGTGAAAACGGCGGGGATGTGAACAGGCCAGCGCCACGGCAGGATAGCCACGAGGTCAAACCGCAAGGAAAGGGTGGCATGATCCGGCTGACGTGCGAGCCATTGCTCGGCGGCGGCCTCGATACGGCGTTGTGTCAGGACATTGACCGAGTCCATGGCCTGTTCGAGCCTTGCCCTCGCCTTTACCTCGACGATAGCGATCATGTTGCCGCGCCGCGCGATCAGATCGATCTCCCCGAGCTTGGTTCGGTAGCGTCGGCCAACGATGCGATAGCCTTTCAGCATGAGCGCGAGCGCGGCAAGGCGTTCGGCGGAACGGCCCCGGCGGTACGCTTTGTGCCGCGCGCCCCGACCACTCATTTCATCGCCAGCAATCGTTGATAGAGTTCGCCCTTCGGCCGCCCGGTCATGCGTGCCGCTTCACCTGCCGCCTTGGCCGGTGGCATTTCGAGGACGAGCGCGCGCAGCAATGCGTCGATGTCGTTGTCCGATCGGGGAATGTTTGCGTCCTCGATCGGCGGGCCGACCACGAGAACGACTTCGCCGCGGATGCGATCCTCGCCCTCGAACGCAGCCGCAAGCTCTTGCAGCGGGAGGGTTACGATCGTCTCGTAAGTCTTTGTAAGTTCGCGGCAGAGCGAAGCCGGTCGCTCCGCGCCAAATACATCTGCCATGTCCACAAGCGTTGCAGCCGCACGGTTCGGGGACTCGAAGAACACGAGTGCCGCATCGAGCGCCTTAAGTTGCTCCAGCCTCGCGCGCCGCTGGCCTTGCTTGGAAGATAGAAAGCCGGCAAAATAAAATGAATCCTTGAATAGCCCTGATGCGGTCAGGGCGGCAAGAACCGACGATGCGCCGGGTATGGGCACGACTTTGACTCCTGCGGCCTTGGCCTCTGGCACCAGCCTTCCGCCAGGATCGGAAACCAGCGGCGTTCCCGCATCGGAGACGAGGGCAACGCTCTTTCCGGCGAGAAGCGCCTCAATCAGCTTCGGGCCGGCGGTGTCGGCATTGTGCTCATGATAGGCGTATGGGCGTCGCGAAATACCGTATCGCTCCAATAGGACTCGGCTCACCCGCGTATCCTCGCAGGCGATGATATCGGCTGCAGCCAGGGTCTCGATGCCGCGAATGGTCATGTCGCCAAGATTGCCGATGGGAGTCGCCACGATATAGAGCGCCGGCTCAAGCGGGCGGGCCCGGAAGCTGGCACTGCCGATCTGATAGTGGCGGTCGACGGTTTCAGCGTCGGGCACGGATGATCCCCTCAAGCTGCCAGGTCGGCAATGACCGCATTGAGCACGATCGCACCCTCCTGCGTGGTTCGGATACGGCTGTTGCCGACATATTCGATTAGACCTTGCTCGGCGAGAGAGATCACTCGCTTTTCCTTGACACTGTGGCCGGTCAGACGTTCGTAGCGCGCAAGATCAATGCCTTCGACGAGGCGCAGTCCCATAAGCAGGAACTCATCACCCTCCTGCTCCCTATCGAGGCGCTCTTCCTCGACAATGCCGTGGCCCGCCGCCTCAACCTTCTCAACCCAGGTTTCCGGATGCCGCTCCGTGATCGTTACAGCGCGGGCATTCATTTCGATGAAGCGCCCATGGGCGCCGGGCCCAACACCGACATATTCGCCGTAGCGCCAGTAGACGAGATTGTGCTGCGATTCCGCGCCCGGAAGTGCATGGTTCGATATCTCATAGGCTGGGAGACCATGCTTCGCCGTAACATTCTGCGTTTCCGCATAGAGCGCCGCCGCATGATCGCCATCCGGGGTAACGAGCTTACCGGCCCGCCAGAGATTATAGAACGGCGTGCCTTCCTCAATGGTCAATTGATAGAGCGAGAGATGGTCGGCGGCATAGGAGATCGCGCGGGCGAGTTCGTCGCGCCAGGCTTCAACGCTCTGTTCGGGCCGCGCATAAATCAGGTCGAAGGAAAGGCGCGGAAAAATCTCGCGCGCGAGCGCGATCGCGGCGAGTGCTTCATCGACACTGTGCATACGGCCAAGACGGCGGAGATCACTGTCGTTGAGCGCCTGCACGCCGAGAGAAACACGGTTCACGCCGGCGGCACGATAGCCACGAAACCGATCGGCTTCGACACTGGTCGGGTTGGCCTCGAGGGTGATCTCTATGCCGTCCGGCACGTGCCAGTTCTCCGCGATGGCACTGAGCACCGATCCAACGGTATCAGGGTGCATCAGCGACGGCGTTCCCCCGCCAAGAAAGATGCTTGAAACGGCGCGCTGCCCAGTGCGTTGGCGCATCGTCGCAAGTTCGCGGGCGAAGGCGGCGGCAAACCGCTTCTGGTCCACCGGCTGATGCCGCACATGTGAATTGAAATCGCAGTAAGGACATTTGGCCATGCAGAACGGCCAATGGACGTAGACGCCGAAACCGGTTTCGCCTTTGTCGGGGTGGTTCATCCTGCGTCCAGACAATCTCGGGCGAAGTGCTGGAAGGCACGGGCACGGTGCGACAGGGCTTCCTCGTCACCGGGCTTCCAGCCGTGCTTCTGTTCCGCCGTCATTTCACCGAATGTCGTCTCATAACCGTCTGGCTTGAACACCGGATCATAGCCGAAGCCAGCAGTGCCACGCGGCGGCCAAACGATTTCGCCTTCGACCTCGCCGCGATAATAATTGGCTTCTCCGTCGGGCCAGGCAAGGCAGATAACGGAAACGAAACGGCCGCTACGTTCGCGGGCGTTCTTTGCTCCCTTTTCCTGCAAGGCCTTTTCGACCTTCTCCATGCCATGGCCGAAATCACGGTTGCCATCAGGCAATTCGGCCCAATCGGCCGTATAGACCCCAGGATCGCCGCCAAGCGCATCGACGCAAAGGCCGGAATCGTCCGAAAGGGCAACAAGCCCCGTGGCCTTGGCCGCGGCATAAGCCTTCATATAGGCATTTTCCTCAAAGGTTGTGCCCGTTTCGTCCGGCTCCGGCAATCCAAGATCGCCAGCGGAAACCACTTGAAACCCGAACGGACCCAGAAGGTCGATCATCTCCCTGATCTTGCCCTGATTGTGACTTGCGACGAGCAGCTTGCCCTTTTCGAGTTTTCTCATTCCAGATTCCATAGTTTCGGTTCGGCAAATTCGATCGAGTTTCCGCTCGGATCACGGAAATAGAGGGAGCGAGCGCCATTAGGCCACTCAAACTCGCTTTCTATATCGATACCATTCGCCTCAAGATGGGATTTCCATTCGGCAATTTCATCCCGCTTCGCCCTAAAGCACACGTGACCCGGACCGGTAGCTCCATGCGATGGGATCGGCAGGCTGCCGGGCGGGCGTTCGTTGATCAGCACGGGATCAAACAGGATCAGCACACCGGAACCGCAGCGAAAGAAAATCGAGCGCTTCGGCGTCTCCAGTATGATCTCGAGCCCGAGAAGTCCGGCATAGAAATCCCTAGCCGCCGACAGATCGGTAACGTATAGCGCCGTTTCAAGGATACCGGATGGTTGCATCGTCCTGACTTCTAGCTGACAGCCATCTTCTGCAGGGAAACCAGCCGCGTAATGCCGTTGCGAGCAAGATTCATCAAGGCGAGAAGCTCTTCTTCGGAGAAAGGTTCGCCTTCCGCTGTTCCCTGCACCTCGACGATACCACCCTTGCCGGTCATGACAAA
>NZ_JBBNAM010000406.1:0-1903 GCF_037994425.1 Phyllobacterium sp. | reverse complement strand
GCTGCCGCCTCATAGTCACGCGCGGCGTATTGCGCCTGCCCAAGATGACAAAGATACCAGCACGCTGGATAGGGATTGAGCCGCAGAGCTTTTTCGATCTGCGCAAGTCCGTCGGCAACCCTGCCGTCCAGCACTGATACGTCCGACATGGCGGCCCAGGTGTCGGCGTGGTTGGGGTCCAGCTCCAGGGCCTTGGCGAAGGCGGCCTCCGATTCCTCCCATCGCCGCTCATAAGCCAAAATGGTCCCCAGGACGTAACGGCAGCCGGCATCGTTGGGATCTAGGTGGACCGCCTTCTGCGCGAATGTCGCCGCCATCCGACGGTTCGGATCCTCGGGCTCGCCGAAATGAGTCCAGGCAAGCCAACGGTTATAGGCGAGCAGACCAAGCGCTTCGGCATATGATGGCTCGAGCTTAACCGCGCGTTGGAGCAGCATATAGGCCTCACGCTCAGTTTGCGGCGACTCTTCCGTCAGGAGGCGGGCGCGCACACACAGGTCGTACGCCTCAAGGTTCTTCGGCCGATTGCGCTGCTTCGGGATGGTCAGCCGGCCGACGAGAGCTTCAACAATCTTGGCGTTAACTTCATCCTGTAATTCGAAAACATCTTCCACCGTCCTGTCAAACCGGTCGGCCCACAAGTGCTGGCCGCCAAGCGCGTCGATCAATTGGGCATTGATGCGGACACGGCCCATTGCGCGTCTGGCGCTCCCTTCCAGGACGTAGCGAACGCCAAGTTCCTGGGCGACCAGCCGTACGTCGACCGGCTTGCCCTTGTAGCCGTACACGGAATTGCGCGCGATGACGAACAGGCCAGCCGTACGGGAAAGGTCGGTGATCAGGTCTTCGGTCAAGCCGTCGACGAAAGGCGCGTCCGCTTCATCCCCACTCATATTCGTGAACGGCAATACAGCGATCGAGGGACATTCGGGCAGCGGCAATGTGCTCTGCAGCGCATCCGGCCAATGCCACACGTGGACCGGGCGAGTCAGGTTCTTTAGGTAGCGTTCGCCTGCATCAAAGAACCGGTCGCCGATCTTGCCGACGATCTCGCCGTGAACTTTGGCTGAAATGCAGATACCTCCTGGTGCGGCCTGCGTCTCGAGTCGCGCCGCGACATTGACGCCGTCGCCGAGGACGTCTGAACCGTCGTCAATGACATCTCCCAGATTGACGCCTACACGCAAAAGCAGGCGCCGGTCTCCGGAAGCCTCAACAGCAGTGGTGGCCCGTTGTATTTCCAACGCTGCTGCGACCGCATCCACTGCGCTACCGAATTCGATTAAGAATCCGTCGCCCATGACCTTGAAGATGCGACCGTTGTGGTGCATCACAGCCGGCTCGATAACGCCAGAACGGAGTTCCCTGAGGTTCGCCAGCGTTGCGACTTCATCAGCCTCCATCAGGCGTGAATATCCCACCACATCGGCAACGACGATGGCGGCAAGGCGCCGCTGAAGAGATTGATCCGTCATGTGAGGATAAGCCTAACGACCAAGTTCGCAAGTTATTGTCCAACCGCAGGTGAGTCAACAAGTGGTAAGAGGCAGTCCAGGCGATCTCCACCTCCATCGAGCAGTCATGCTTCTTTGTGACCGACGGCGTCGAGGTGGACGATACGGAAATGAGTATCCACGGAAAGCGGACGGTTCTTGAACGTCTGGCGGCGAGCGGGGGCTTCGGCAAAAGTGCCCAGTTCTGTCCTGGGGAGACCCGAACTGAAACTGCGCTAAGTCTGCATTTCTCGCTACTCTCCAGATGCGGCCAGTCTCCTTCCGTGAAGAGTTTCGGGCGCCAGCAGGCGTACGAAAGTCCCCGAGGAAGGAACCCGCGGACCACAGTCGAGGCTATGGAGATTTCGATCTACGGCTGATGTGTGTGGTGGCGCGACCGCAGCCAGAGA
>NZ_JBBNAM010000405.1:0-2166 GCF_037994425.1 Phyllobacterium sp. | reverse complement strand
AAATCCGAAAGATGTACGATGAATCTGGCGCGGATATCTTCGCCTTGGGCATAGATATGAAGGCCGATCCGTCAAACCACTTTCCTCGCGTTTGGATGACGTCAATAGTTGAAACTGCAAAGTCCGACCGGTTGGTCGTGATATGAGTGTATCCCCGAAACGCATGCAACAGGTTGCCGAAAAAAGGGCAGGAGGCTGCCGATGTGGAAAGGAGTACTGGCGGGGCATC
Organism: Phyllobacterium sp.; assembly: GCF_037994425.1. Classification (NCBI taxonomy): domain Bacteria; kingdom Pseudomonadati; phylum Pseudomonadota; class Alphaproteobacteria; order Hyphomicrobiales; family Phyllobacteriaceae; genus Phyllobacterium; species Phyllobacterium sp. Next base: position 1,937 of record NZ_JBBNAM010000405.1, on the reverse strand, counting down.
GCTCCTACGCCGATACGATGTCTGACCTCCTGCGCAAGGAGCACGGCGATAGCCATCGCGCGGTCAAACAATTAATGCGGCTTACTGGAGCAAGCGAGCGTACGGTCAAGCATTGGCTGGCAGGTCATGTCTCTAAAAATGACCCTGATGGCGAAGAACTCAACCGGCGCCAACGATGGTTCATACAACGGTTGGAAGGGGAGGGCGGCGCTGTAAAGCAGTAGATATCGCGATGGCGTGGAAAGTGAGCGTGAAGACAGCCCGTCGGGACATCAAATCTCTACAAGCGGCGGACCTTGTTGAATATGTTGGGTCGCGGCGGAGAGGCCGCTATCGACGAATATGCGTGGGCTCAGATTGATCGGGAGTAGTGCGTTGACTCGGGCAGCGGATGTCTGCATCTATCCTTTGAGTTAGGTAATTCTCAGACTTTCGAATAGTGGCTCGATAAGCCAGCGCACTGTGGCTGAAAAGCCCGGCTCATAAGCTTAGCGGAACTCGCGCCATCGCGCTGAGGCATGCAACGGCAAACCGCACTTGGACAAGCTATTTTAATCCGATCACCATCGAATCCGGACCCACAAGTGGTTTCAACCACGTTTTTGAGAATCCGGCTTCACGCATCCAGGCCTGACAGTCTTCTCCCGTATAGTCGAACCCGCCGGGCGTCTCGATCAGCATATTCAAGCTCATCAATAGACCGAAAGCGTTTTTGCGGCGATCATCATCGATGACGGCATCATAAACAACGACTGCGCCGCCTTTCGGAAGAGCATCAAATACCTTGCTTAGAAGCATCTTTTTCTGGGTAAGGTCCCAATCGTGGAGGATGTGACCCATGACGATGACGTCAACTTTCGGCAGGGGATCCTCGAAGAAATTTCCACCATGAAACCGCACTCGGTCCTTCACTCCGCGACGTGTAATAAATTCCTCGAAGACTGATTGAACCGCGGGGAGGTCGAAACCGATACCGGTCAGGTGGGAATGGGCGCTGGCAAGAGTGGCAGGAACCATGCCCTGAGCTGAACCAAGATCCATGAAGGTCTTGTAATCTTGCCATGGGAAATTGGCGGCGATAGCGTTGGCTGCCCCCGCGCTTATTCCACTCATCGCGCTTAGAAATCCCCGCAATCGTTCCGGATCGGCATAAATTGCCGCAAAGAAGTTTTCTCCTCCACCCTTGCCCTCGTTCTGCAATTCGCCCGTGCGCAGGGCATCCGTGAGCGATCCCCAGAAGCCATAGAGCCGGGCATTTGCCATCTCCAGGATACCGCCGATATAGGATGGCTTGGCTCGGTCGAGAAAGAGGTCCGTATCGACAGTGTTGCTGTAGACGCCGTTCTCGCGCTCCAGCAACTTGAGCGCCACCAGCGCATCGAGAAAGTCTCGGGCTGATCGCCGATGCAGCGCAAGCTTCCTTTGAAGCGTCGGCAGGTCGGCCGGCGCATTTGCCAATGTACTAAACACCCCTAGTTCGACAGCACTCAAGAGCGTTTTGGATGCCCAAAAACCCATCCCAACTTGCATGATATGTTCTGGTGTTGCTGTGCTCACGACTTGATCCTCCAATTGGCTTGTTACCTTGGCAGGCGGGGTCTCGCTGCGGCGGTATTTCAACAGCGGTAAAAATTACCGTCATAGTTTGGGCTCGGCAAGGCTAAGCTGAGCGAAGGGTTCACTCGGTAAGCGCGCCCTGTTACGAAAGACCGCCTGCGAAGGATTGATTTAGGGGGTCCGCTTTCAGTGTATTTGCTGAGGGCATAATGTCCTCTCTGAGGCGCAAAGCAGCCGTCGTTTGTTTGGCTCCTTCATTACAGTTTTGCCAAAAGGACCGCATAGTGGAGTAAAAGTGCAACCATGGGTGAGTCCGCAGCGGATATCCTTCGAGGCGTACGCGAATTGGTATGAAACGGGGTCTTGATACGGATTGTAGA
>NZ_JBBNAM010000404.1:0-6337 GCF_037994425.1 Phyllobacterium sp. | reverse complement strand
CCATCAGTGTGAGGGACGACCGCCGTCTTACCAAGCAAACCGCGAGCGCAGCGCGCCGCTCAAAATCGCCGTAGTGAAGTGAGCAGTTGGCCTGGCAGCCCGTTACCCCATCTAGGCGGTCGCAAGCTACTCCGGACCGAGCGCGTTTGTGTATCAGGGATCGCGCCTGATCCGCGACGAGATCAACCAACCAAGGGCGTGTAACCGTTACGTACTTTTTATGCGGCCGACATTGACCCACATTACGAGAGGAGAGCTTTTTCATTAATGCTGGAGGCGCACAAATGCGAGTTCTGGGAAGCGGAAAGGCACACGACGAGCTAGCTGGAATGGCGGTTTTGCTTTTGGGTCTCGCAGGCACGCTCGCAACCACCCCAGCTTTGGCGGATGATCTGATGTTGACGGGATTTCCTTCGATCGTCCTTTCCGGCGGCTCGGCAAAGGCCCAAACCAGACCCATGCAAAAACCCTTTGACAATGAGATGAAGACGAGCGCGATGGATGTCGTCCTCGAAAGGACGACGCTCGACGATATCGTCGCGAGGTTCGGAGGCACGATCCACAAACGCGGCAATCGCGCCGCTTCGATCGGTTGGATCTGTTATGAAGTCAAGGTTGGCGACCACTTCGATCGACATTGGTTCATTGCCGATGGCAGTTCCGATGAGGGCGAGAACGTCCTGACGACGATTGCGGGAGAAGAAGGCGACAAGCCGCAGGCTGGTTGCGAACTCGGTGCGGAAGAGTTGGCCAGTTGGACGCTGCCGGTGCCCGACCTCAAGGCGGGCAGGAAGGAACTTGATACGGCATTCGGAACCGCCACCGATAATGGTATCATTCGCTACGCGCACCTTGGCCGTCCGGATGCAAAGGGGCATGCGAAGCTCCAAGCTCTGGCCTATCGCTTGAAAGACGGACAGGTGAACGGCGTCGCGCTCAGTCAGCACACAACCAAATAATAAAACGCCCCCAAAGTATCGACCTCTGACTAACCAATGCCGTTCGGCTCACAATCCGTCGCACCGCGAAAACTTTCCAGATCCCGGATTCACCGACCAACTCTAGGGGAGTCACTGTGCCGGGTTTAGCGTAACGGTCGTCACCCCTCCGGCAAAGTTTATGCCCTCCTGCCCTTCCACGGATATGGGTTGCAGGGAAAACGCCCGGCCGGTGCCGCCAGTGAGAATATTTGCACCTGCGCCAGGGCCCACTGAGGCGTTTGCACCGACGCCGGCGTAGGTGCCGGCAAGTGCTCCGGCGGGAAGTCCGCCGGTGGCTGCGACGACGCCCCAAATGAGATGCCCCCCTGCAACCTCGCCGACTGCCACTCCAAATTGGTCTATCGACCCTGTGTATTTGTCCGCACTGCCACCTTTGTCCTGCATGAACGTGCAGGTCAGCTTCTGCTTTTCGACGACGAACATCCCTATGCCCTTAGACACGTCGCATGACAATGTTCCGATCTGGGTAGATTCCGCGTTTGCGCCGAATGGAATAAGCGCAACGATACAGCCAAAGCATGCCTTGTGGAGGAAAGTCATCATTGTATCTCCTTCGCCACTATTGCCAGTCCCCGGACGATATCGATAAGATCTTCGTAACAGCCCTGGTGTGAAGTACGTAACTGTTACAGCATTGGACATTCTGGTACCTTGGCAACGCCGGATACCGCTCCGATATTGTTGATCAAAAAGCTAGGACGCGATAACCAATTCTTTGCGCGCCCAATAAACAGCGTTGGCACGAATCTGAAATGTGGCGCAGATTAATTAGCTGGTGATTGTTGAAGCAACGGATGATTTCTTCAGCGCCGATGGATGGGAGGGGATTCGATGCGGCGTCGCACCAATAATCGCATGTCTCTCTACCTCACCGACTTGGGACGCTCGTTGGCCTAGTGTGTCAATCCGTCTTCCCATGAAAACACGACCCCGAAACGACCGCCGCTTTGGTTGCACTAGATTGTGGGTGACAAAATGAACGACCTTTCAGTCCCCGATCCGGTTCTGGAAATTGCTGTCGGCACTCTGATATTGATCGTGGTCATTTTCGTGCACGGGGCCGGAATCCGAGCAATCAACCTGCGCTTCAGCAAAGCCTGGGTCAAAGTGAGCAGCAGCACTTCGCATTGGCGGATCAACCTTTTGCTCGCCGCGACAATTGCTTCCCTATCGGCGCTGCATTTCACCGAGACCCTCATTTGGGCCGTTCCAATTTATATGAGAGGGTTCATTCCCTCCATGCGCGACAGTTATTATTACGTCCTGGAAAGCTATACGACACTTGGCCAAGGCAACATCAGCATGCCTGATCGGTGGCGTCTGATCGGACCAGTCATAGCGATATCGGGCTTGTTCACATTCGGCTGGACGGGGAGCGTACTAGTCAGCATCATGACCGAATTCGGCAAGCTCGACCGCGAGCGGGCTGAGGGACCGAAGAAGCGCGCCCATTCTGAAGAGGACCCCGAACTGTGATTCTTGACGCTCTTACTGCAACGGTAGTCCGATCCTCGCGAGATCGGCGATTTCGCCATCCGTGATCTTGGTGTCGGCATAGTAGCTCAAGTCACGCCAGCGGGCCTGCGTGAAGGATGGTTGAATCACCAGAGCCTTGCTTACCATGCTTTTCGCTTCCTCATGCCGTCCCACCCGTGCGAGACTGATTGCCATCGTGAGGTACGCCATAGGCGCTGCGAAACTCTGGCTCTCGTAAACAGCAACGGATTCTGCAGGTTTGCCCGCTACCTGCAAGGCCCAAGCTTTGGAAAGATGCAGATTGCTGTTGCTGCGGGGATCGAGGGCAATCGCCTTGTTGAGAATCTCTATCGCCTGAAGCGGATTACCGGCCATCGTCAGAACTTCACTGAGATCCCCGAACATGCGGGCGTCGTTTGGCGCGAGGGAAATAGCAGCCTGCGCTTCTCGCACGGCACCGGCGAAGTCTCGCTCCTGGCTAAGCACAAGGGCAAGAAGCCAGTGGCCCGTTCGCAACTCCAAAGGGGTCAGATTATCCTGCGCCATCGCCTTCCGGACAAGTCGTGCCGAATGTGCAAAATCTTCGTTGGGACTCTCGCTGAAACCGTAATAGGCGGACTTATGGTAGTTCCATGCGAGCTTTATCTGCAGTAGTGCGGAATTGGGGAATTTGCTCAAGCCCTCTACCCAGACCTTGCGCGACCGATCCAGGGCAGACCGGTCTCCGGCATTTACAAAGATGTCCAAGCCGCGCAAATAGTAATCGTATTCATCAAGTGAAGTCGCGTCCTTGCGCCAAACCTCGCCAAATTGAGCCTGCTTGATCTTGCCTACCTCGCCCGTGATGGAGGCAATGATTTTGCCCGCGACCTTGTCCTGAAGCTTCCACGGATCGCTTTCGAGCTCATCGAACCGTTGTGCCCACAGATGCTGTCCGGTCTTGGCGTCGTTAAGCTGGGCAACAAGACGAAGACGGTCGCCCTCCCTCCGGACGCTCCCTTCGAGAACAAAGTCCGCGCCAAGTTCCACCCCGACCTTGCGCACGTCGACGGGCGATCTTCCAAACGTGAACGATGAATTGCGGGCGATAACACTGATATCCGGCGCGCTGGCGAGCATGGAAATGAGATCCTCCGCCAGCCCGTCGCCAAGATATCGCAGGTTCCTTTCCGGACTCATATCGTCAAAAGGCAGCACTGCAACAACTGGAGTTCGGTCGCGCAGGGGTTGCGGCCGCTCCAACAACCACCACGCCAAAACTGTCGCGATCACCAGCGACAGAAAAAGCCCCGATAAGAAAAAGGACCGGGAATTCAGTCCTCCGGCTGTCGAGCCTGCATCGGCTGAGATCATCAACCGATAGCCGCGCTTCGGCACAGTCTTCAGTATCGCTTGGCTTTCGTCGTGGAGTGCGCGGCGAATTTCGTGGATGCACTGGACGATGCTGTCGTCCGTAACCGCCAACCCGCGCCATATAGACTGTATCAATTCGTCCTTGGTCACAACACGATTGGCGTTTTCGGCGAGAAGCCGAAGTACGGCAAAGGATTGCGGTCTGAGATCGATCGAGTTCCCCGCCCGATCGCACATTGTCTCTCGTTCGAAATCGACAACAATACCGTTGATGGTCAGGGTCGGAATGCCTTGTGTGTCCATGCCTTTTCCTCCCCAAGCATGGATAGCCGCCAACCATTTTAGCACATCGCCGCGCCCATGCGTCGACCGCTCGCGCATTCGATCGGTAAATCTCGTGAGAATTCGTCAGATTTCGCACCGCACTCGTTACTTCGCGCCGCTGTCAGCCGACAATTTTCGAGGCCCGAGCTCTGTTAGGAGAAACAAGATGATCGAACTCGTCATAGCCGCCTGTCTCATGTCTGGAGACTGCCGGGAAACACGGTTGAGTTTTGAGGCACGCAACGTATCGCTGATGACTTGTCTGATCGCGGGACAGACCGCAATCGCCAAGTGGCAAAGTCAGAATCCGGACTCGAAAGTCAAACGCTGGTCCTGCGCTGTCAAGCGCCAGTCGCCGATGGACTTTAGCGGTCCGCCGAACGATTGAACGGTCGCGGCAATCTCCCAGAGATCAGTGGTGGTGATCGTGCTCGCTCAGTGCAATTCTCACATCCTGCAAGAATCGGAACAGACATCCGACCAGCAAGCAAAGAGACACGATAAACAATGCGCCCGCGCCCGGCTCATGGCGGTAGCCCATAAAAGCCACTACAAACCCCACGAGCAACAGGACGGCAATTCCGATCGCACCGACGACCGCGAGCTGCAGAGCCTGATTCAATAAGATCTCGCGGCGTTTCAGCCGGGCGATATCGGCCTTGAGCCACGTGCGTGTGGTGTCATCATCGGCAATCTGATTGAGGTTTCTGATCCGGTCGGTCACCCCTGCCATCCGATTGATCAGGATGGACACGAGAGCCGCAATGGCGGCCAGCAGGAAAACCGGAGCCACGGCATGGGAAATCATGGTTGAAAGTTGGTCGACGTCGACGGGCACCATTTGATTGCCTGTTGTTGCGCGATGGTGGTCTTCTCGACACGAAGATGCCACCGATTGATACGCTCGGCAAACATGCTTCGCACAGCATCTTCACTAAAAGTCAGCGCTGCGGCCAACAACGCTCTTGTTGCCATTCTGCAGGGAGATTACGCTGCGATGCGATCTTTTCGAGAGAGGGCACGCTCAAAAGCCATCCAACTTTGGGCGGGGGAAGCCATGGAAACGCCGGTCGTGCCGAAACCGTACATCCGCTCTCACGTCCGATGCCTGTCCGACGATGGGAAATATGCGAGCACCAGATGTCGGTGAGAGAGCGCGACCATCATGTCCACGACGAGCCGCGCTGGATCCCCATCCTTGCAATATTGGCCGTGCTCGGCTTGCTGACAGTTCTGCCTCACCACGTGCATGTGTTGCCGGTTTGGATTTCCCACATCGTGGCGCTTGCCGTCCTTGTGCCGATGACCGCTGTTACACTGACCGGGCGTCCTTTCTGGGCAAGGGTAGAACGAACCGCAATTATGCTTCTTGCGGCCGCCTATGCTGTCAACACCGCGGCCGAACTGGGAGATATGATCGGTATCATCACGCTTCATCCACCGGAAACCCGTGCGGTCTCACTTCTCTCGTCGTCCCTGGCAATCTGGGTCACGAATGTTTTGACCTTCTCGCTGCTTTACTGGCAAATCGGTCGTGGCGGGCCAACCGCGCGGGCGGGGCAGGCACGCTCGGAGCCGGACTGGTTGTTTCCACAGGCCGCGGCGCCTGAAGTGGCACCGGCTGATTGGTGCCCATTGTTCCTCGACTACCTGTTTTTGGGATTCAATACTGCGACCGCGTTTAGTCCCACTGATGTCCTGCCGCTTACCCGGCGCGCAAAGATGCTGATGATGCTGGAGAGCGCGATTTCACTGTTGACCCTTGTCATCGTCGCCGCCCGAGCGGTCAACGTTCTGCCATAAAGCGGCGAACACCCATCAAGCGCCCTTGATTGGTATTGAGACTCAAGATTGATTGTCATCAACATCAATTCTCCATATGGGCCTCATGCTTATCCAAGAGGGTGAAAACCGCACGTCTCGAGTTGATCTGGTCCTTGCGGCAATACTGTCGTTCGTAGCGGGAACGGTGAACAGCGCCGGTTATTTCGCTTTTGGCTATTTTTCCGCGAACATGACCGGCAACGTATCGTTGATTTCTGATCACATATCGATCGGACAACTTGTTATCGCCGCGGCCTTCGCGTCCATCGTCGTGCTTTTTGTCCTCGGGGCGTTCGCGGCTTCGCTCTTTATCCAACTGGGCAAACATAAGAACTGGCGCAGGGTCTATGCTCTCACAC
>NZ_JBBNAM010000403.1:0-2068 GCF_037994425.1 Phyllobacterium sp. | reverse complement strand
CAGCGTGTCAGCGCCTTCGTCGCCATAGGCTGCCGCATCCGGCGCGCCGCCGACACCAAAGGAATCCAGAACGAAAAGAAAGGCTCGCGCCATGCACCACCTAGCGACAGGAAATTGACATCCCGCGCGTCGCGGGCCACTTCTCAAGCCTTATAACGGCCGAGCGGACTTGGCAAACGAGGCTGACGCGTCAGCAATCGCCGCACGCCATCGTGGTGCTCCCGCGGGGTAGAAAGAAATTATTAATTACTGTGGCTGATCGTGATCGTGCTGCCGTTCGGCAGCAAGTTGGGTGCGTTGAGCCGGATCAGAAGTCTAACGGAATTCGCGGATACTCAGCAGCTATTGCTGGCTTGCCGTTGCGGTCTCTGTGCCTTGTTGGCTATGCTGTTCGCAATTCGGAGTACAAGAAAGAACAGAGCGCTCCGTTTGGCGAAAGACGCGAACAGTGTTGGCCTCATCAATCGACACGAGGATGCTTTCATCCAGTATTGCGTTGCCATCCGCATCAAGCAGCACAAGATTGGTTGTTCCGAAACTGCGCCCGGTCAGGACGATCGTCTTGGAATCCGCCACGGTTGCGTCGGCAACCTTGGCGTTTCCGACGATGACCTTGCTCACTGGACGATCGAGTTTCAGAACGCGGGCTTGATCCATGTAGACCCGCAGAATGTCCTGTTGCGCGAGCGCGGATCCGCCAAGGCCGAGGGCGGCAAAAAAGCTGGCCAGGATGATCCTCTTGCCACTCGGCGACATTTGATTCTCTCTCGGGTTACGGCGATTTTCACCAAGCAGCATGAGAAAAATTGGTGAATGAAGTCTTAAGCCTATTATGGTTTATCGAAGACGCCAGTTTTATGAGCCATATTGCGACAGGGGCTTCGAGGGCATTAGCCTTTTCACCGCCATCGAATATCGGCACGAGGACATTCCCTAGCATCAAACGCCTTTACTAGCGGGCACGCAGGACTTTTCTATAAAACTCTCAACAATTGCGATAGGGAATACTTACCATCCTCAGGCATCGGTCATAATTTACCGGACGGTAACCTAACTCTTTAAGTTGATGGAAACAGGCCCGCGCTAAATTGTTGCAATCCGATCAACGGCAACAGTTGGCGGACTGCTGAACATCAACTGGAGTTAGGAGTTACCATGACCAAGCTTGTTAGCCGTTTTCTCAAGGACGAATCCGGCGCGACCGCAATTGAATATGGCCTGATCGCAGCGCTTATCTCTGTTGCGCTGATCACCGGAGCAACCGCAGTGGGCAGCAAACTGAACACTGTCTTCATGGGCATTTCCGGCAGCATGGAAGATGCCGCGACGAAGGCTGCAGCGCAGACGGGTACGCCGTAATCGGCGTTTTGCGCCCAGGCGCCCGACGCCAACCAAAAACGGCTCACTCGCACACAAACGGGTGAGCCTTTTGTCTTTAGTACGGTGGCACAATGATCGTAGCTGCAGTCCTCGTAGTCTTCCCGCTTTGCCTTGCCATCGCGGCATTCTCCGACCTCTTTACGATGACGATCCCGAATCGGGCATCGATAATTCTTGCACTTGCCTTTGCAATCATAGCGCCACTGACGGCAATGCCCCTTTCGCTAATCAGTATGCATGTCGTCGCCGCTCTTTCCGTTCTCGGCGTATGCTTTGCTCTGTTCGCCCTCAACATCATGGGCGGCGGTGACGCAAAGCTGCTTGCAGCGACATCGCTCTGGTTTGGGTTCAATCCCGCGCTCGTCGAATTCCTCATCTTTGTAAGCATCATTGGCGGTCTCGCAACGCTGGTGATCCTGATTATTCGTACACAGGCAAATACAATCCTTGCAATCGGGCTGCCGGTTCCGAGTTCTATCCTGGTGGCTAAGAAGATTCCCTATGGCATCGCGATCGCGATCGGCGGCTTCGTGGCCTTTCCCTCTTCACCGCTTTTTCTTATGGCACTTGAGGGCCTGAAGTAACGGCAAGTTAATCCTCCGTTAACTTAAAATCGAAGGCTTTCATTAACTATAATTATACCAATTGCAGGCCATTCTTCGGGTATTGCGAATCCCTGAGGAACGAT